>DATDFI010000640.1:0-6022 GCA_036522695.1 Bacteroidia bacterium
ATGATCTCAACATAATCTGCTCTCTTTTCGATCGCCTCCCCGATAATACCATTGAGTGCTGCATCCAGCTTGCGGGAGTCGTTGAAAATATCGTGGAGGTCGAGGACGAGGCGCATAACGGAACAAAGATAAAGTTAGATAAAACGAGTTACTTCCTGAGCTGGATTAATTGTCATTAGCGCTTCACGCGACATTAGGTCATTAAGTAAGGGGATTAATTTGACCCGAGCGATTCTTAATTTTTTGAGCGTCACTTAATGGCCAATGACAACCTAATGACGCGCGATGCTATAATGAATTAATTGACGCGAGAGCAGCGAGCTACCTCACCCTGATCTTCTTCCCCACTCTTAAAGTGGAATTTGGTTTGAGGCCGTTGAGCTTGCAGAGTTTACTTACGGTGGTCCCGTTCTTCTTCGCGATCTTGCCAAGCGTGTCGCCTTTTTTGATGGTGTAATAGCGCACGGCCTTATACTCGCTGATGTATTTGAAATTTGCTTTCGTGATCACCAATGTATCTTTCAAAAGCTTGTGTCCTCTAAAGTCCACCACATCGCTCGGGTTGATAGGATTACCGAGATAACGCACCTCGAAATGCAAATGCGATCCGGTGGAATGGCCCGTGCTTCCGCCAAGGCCCAGCACTGTTCCTGCACTCACCACTTCATCCGGCTGAACCAGGATTTTTGAGAGATGCGCATAGATCGTCTCGAGCCCGTTGTTGTGACGAACGATGACGACATTCCCATAAGATTTATTCTTTTTCGCGATCCGCACACGGCCATCGAATGCACAACGCACCGTGTCGCCCGTCTCCAGGTCGATATCGATCCCGAAATGCGGCTGGTAATGCCGGTAACCGAAATTGGATGTGGTGGGACCGATAAAGGGGCAACAGAAATCGCAATTCTGATCGCACACCAGCTGCACGTAAATGCTGTCGCGCATCTTAGAGAGGTCCACCTTCATGGGATGAATGTTCACGGTGTCCCATTGATGGTAAACGTAATAAGCAGGAATGAGAATGGAATCGGTGTACTTTTTTACAGGAAGAATGGGTTCCTCTTCAGGATCGCCCACCGAATCGCGGATCGGCACTTTGGTTGTGTCGACCTGCGCCTTTAGCCCCACGGTGAGGAGCAATGAAAGGCCGGTAAAGAGGATATGCCATTTCTTTTTTAACAGAATGTCCGAATTTCGCCATTAAAGCCTGCTGCAGATGTTAAAAGATGTTATTTTCATTAACATTACATTCTTGAAAACTCGCTGGAAGAAAAATGAAAACACTTGACCTACTTGCCACTTCGCTGGGCCGCAGAGATGAAGTTCCGAACGTGGAGCTCGCCAAAGAGATCGTAAAGAAAAAAGATAAAAAAGCAGTCGCAGAACTTATAACGATCGTGCAGAACGAAAAAAAGGACCTTCAGCACGATGCGATCAAAACGCTTTATGAAATTGCAGAACGTGATGCGGGTCTTGTTTCATCACACTGCAGATTTTTTATTACCCTTCTCGAAAGCAAGAGCAACCGCATGCAATGGGGCGCCATGACCGCACTCGAACGCGTGACCCCGGGAAATGAGAAGATCGTATATGCCGCACTGCCAAAGATCATCGCCATTGCAGATGCGGGCTCCGTGATCACGCGCGATCACGCTGTTAACATTCTCATCATGCTGTGCAAAGTAAAAGCGTACCAAAAAAACGCCTTCAGCTTATTGCTCGAACAGGTCCTTTCGAGTCCGCCCAACCAGGTCCCTGCTTATGCCGAGCATGCTCTCCCGGTGATCAACGAAAAAAATAAAAAGGAATTTGCGCGGGTACTCACCTCGCGGCTGAAAGACATTGAAAAAGAGAGTAAGAAAAAACGGGTAGAGAACGTACTGAAAAAGATCAGCTCTTCACCGAAGGGATAAACACGGTGAATTTTGTTCCATTACCTTCCTTACTGCTCACACTGATCGTACCGTTGATGCGCTTGATGGCGGTATTCACAATGTAAAGGCCTAGTCCCGATCCTTTCGAATCCTCGTTACCGCGGTAGTACATTTCAAAAATATGCCTCTGCACCTCTTCGCTCATGCCATGGCCGTTGTCTTCCACCACGATCTGAACCCCGTTACCGTGATCGAAAACGCTGATAGTGATAAAAGGATAAGCGAGTGCGTAATTGTGATACTTGATAGCGTTCTCAACCAGGTTCTGTAAAATGGAATTGATGATGGAATGAAAAGAATAAAAATGATTCTTCGCAGTGATCTCGACCCGCACCTGTATCTTTTCGAAACCTTCCGCATACCGGAAGCGCTTGAGTATGTCACCCACCAGCGCATGAAAATCGATCAGCTCCGACACGGGAGTTCCCTCGCGCACCTTCATCGTCTCGATCAGGCTGTGCAAAATTCCACTGAGCCTGGTCGTGCTTTCGCGGATCATGTCCACGTATTTTTTCGAGACCTCATCCTTTATTTCCTGGCTGGCCAGGCTGGTCAACCCCACGATGGAGGAGAGGGGGCCCTTGAGATCGTGTGAAGCGCGGTAAATAAATGTATTGAGTTCGGAAAGCGCGATATGCAATTGCTCTTCGCTCTTTTTTATTTTCATCTCCGACTCCTTCTGCCGGGTGATATCGTGCGCAACGATCGCTAATGCCATGGGCTCCTGCGATTGCGGGTCGCGGATAACGTAGCCGAACAGGTAAACAGGGAACGATCGCCCCGAAATAAAATCTACAAAACGGAATTCACCGGTCCAGTTCCCCTTGTTCACTAAGGAGGGGATCACCTCGCCCACCAGTTTATTCATCTCATCTTCCTCGAAGAATTCACAAAGCTTGCGGATGCGAACATCATTCTTATCGAGCCCCACAAGTTCGCATCCTGCCCTGTTCACATACACTACGTTCCCATCCAGTCCCGACATCGCGATGAATTCGGTGGAACTTTCAACGAGACTCGCGAATTTCAGGATCTCTTTCTCCGCTTCAAACTTTTCCGTTACGTCAACGCAGGTGGAAAGAATGCCAATGAACTTTCCGCGGGAATCGGTAAGACGCGAGTTTCTCCATTCGCAAATAATGGTCTTTCCGTCCTTGCGGATATTACGTGCAGTATTTTCAGCAAACATTTTTCCGTTCCGGATGTCCTCCACTTTTTTGTGCAGGTTGTTTTTCATTTCCGGGTGTGTAATAGTATCGAAGGGTGACTTGCCCGCCATTTCACCGGACAAGTAACCGAATATCCTTTCGGCTGCCGGGTTCCAGTAGGTAAAGAGCGAATTCTCATCTACGATGATGCATCCCACCGGCATCATGCCGAGGATCATTTTATAATGCTCGAGCGTATTCTCGGCCTCGGTCTCCGACCTGCGTTTTTCCAGCGCGTGGTTGATGGCCTGCGGTAACCGCTGCAAGGACGATTTCAAAACATAATCATCGGCCCCCGCCTTCAGGCTCTCCACGGCAAACTCTTCGGAAACGGCACCCGTCACGAGGATAAAAGGAAGATGCGGATTGTTGCTGTGCGAAATACTCAATGCTTCCATAGAACTGAAACGGGGCAGACGATGGTCGGAAAGGATCACATCGGGATGAAATTCATCCAGGGCCTTTTCATAAGCCGCCTTATCGTCCACCACCATCGAATCGAAGCTGATGTTCCCGCGCTCGAGCTCGTCCTTTATCAACGCAGCATCAACCGGTGAGTCTTCCACGATAAGTATTTTCATTTTCCTGAACATTTGTCGGCCCGTTTGCTTTCCGTCTTTTTATTTGCGGTGGAGCCGAAATTTAAACAAAATAAGTTGCCCTTACCGGGATTCTCTGCGAACGGCATCACTTAACCCGCCTTTGCGTAACCGCCAATGATGGCAGTGAGCTCGTCAAGATTGCTTTTAATGAGTGGTTTGCCTAGAAAAGCGATCACCGAAGGAATTCCCAAAACGGACAAGCGGTCGAGCGGATCGATGGAGCTCGACAGCACCACCACCTTTGTGCGGGCTGTCAACCGCTCATCCATCTTCTGGAATTCCTCCATGAATGTATGCCCGCTCATCACCGGCATGTTGAGGTCGAGAAAAATATATTCGGGCATCTCGCGCCAGCGGCTTTCATCCAGGCCAATGGCATTGATGTGTTTCAGCGCCTTCGTTCCGCTCGAAAAAACAATGGTGTTATCGGAAAACCCGTAAAACCGGAGCATCTTATCGTTCACATAATTGTCGATCGAGCAGTCATCGATCAGCATTACCTGCGGCTTGCCGCCATTCATCGTGGGTATCATCTTCGTCATGTATTAAGTTTTTATCGTTCCGTTTTTACTTTGTCCCGTTCAGCGACATTTCCTTTTTCACCAACGCGGTGTATTTACGGCTGTAGTCGAACCAGCCCTTTTTATTATCGTACGTGATGAGCGCGATCGGGAAATCGAAAGCTTCCTTGTTTTTTGTACGTACCTGGCCTTCTTTCAGCAGCATCATATCGAAATGGAAACGGAAGAGGGGATCGGTACTCACTCCCTTGGGAAGACCGGTATTGATACTTACCGAACGGGTAACATATCCTTTGCGCGTGATGCGAATGGTGTAGTATGAATTTTTCTGCAGCGTGAATTTGAACACCTTTCCGGCACCAATGATCATGGAATCGAGCACATTATTATCACGTGAAAGATACACGGTGAACATGCCTTTTCCTTTGTCGTCAGAAGCGGTGACCTTGCCGCTGATCTCGAGACAACTCAAGGTGTCTTTGGTTTTGCGGGGTGATGATGCCTGCGTTCTTACAAAGCCTGACGTAAGTGCTAAAAATGTAAGGCTGAGGATGCGAATTGCTTGTTTCATGGGAGTGAGGGTTTTGAGGGTTTGAGGGGTTCCGTTGTTTGGATTCAACGGGTAAAAATGATCTTGCGGGAGAGAATATTGTTTTGATCGGAAAGGCGGATGAAGTAAATGCCCTCTGCCGGCAATGTGAATTCGATCCTTTTTGTGTTCACCTTCTCCTGCTCCAGCACAAGCCTGCCCGAAACATCGAACACGTTCAATTGAAGTGGGGATCCATCAAAATCCTTTCCCGCTTCCACGATCACCAGGCCGGGCTGCTGCATCACCTCGAGCCCGGGTACATTATTTTCATGAATACCGGTGGAAAGATCATTGATCACGGTGACCACTTTTTGTGAAGCATCGCTGCAGGTCCCGTTCGAACTGTAAAGTGTGACGGTATAGGTCCCGGCCATTGTGTACGTGTGCGATACATTATTTCCTTGTGCAGAAGTATTATCACCGAAATCCCAGCTGTAAATGGAAGCATTTTGAGATGCATCCGAAAAATAAACCGTGGCATTGGAAGTATACACTAACGAATCCGAAACGCTGAAAGAACTTGTCACTGCCGGAAGCCCATTCACCAGGAGTGTATCAACACTTCCTCCGTAAGGATCAACTTCCAGGAGATAATAGTACCCGGCACCCAGGCCTGTGATGGTATCACTTTCATTCACATTATTACCCGCTGCCACCACATTATTATTTACGTCCTGGAGAAAATAAGACCAATTGTGATCACCCGGTTTAATAACGGTTACATTGCCATCGTTGCCTGCACAGGTGGCCGAAGTGGAAACGGCATATGCAGGGACCGAGAAAACCATGCGGAAGCGAACGGGCGAAGAGGTATTCATGAGGGGCAACTGGAAGGAATAAGTGTTGCTGCCTTTCATATTATAGTAGTTGCCCGTTTGAAGGTCCTGCATCACCACGTACACTTTAGGCGCGAAAGCACCCAGCATTATGGGTTGAATGGTATAGTTTCCCGCTGCATGGATCACCAGGTGAAGATCGATGCTGAACAGCTGGTCGAGCTGCGGGTATGCATTAATGGAAAGCTGCTGCGTGCTGTCGATCTGCGTATAGATGGAAGGCACCTGTTGGTTCTGGCTGAATAATTTCCAGGCATCATAATTTCCGTCAAAAGCTGTGGTGGCACCATTAACGAAGCGGACCACAGTCTCATCCGAGTAATTGT
>DATDFI010000641.1:0-5498 GCA_036522695.1 Bacteroidia bacterium
ATGAGCCCTGGAATTACATCTGCAGCGATTACATCTCACTTAAGCAATGGGACGAAGCGATGGATGCCGCCCAAAAAGGCTTAGCGTTGAATAAAAACAATGTGCTGTTGCAATCGAATTACCAATTCGCAAAAAGCCAAAAACAAACGGTCGGCAGTGAAGTACAGGTCGCGCTGGATGCAGTAAAGAAGAATGAAACACCTGAGAACTATGTTAACCTGAGCCTGGCGTATTACAATGTGAAAGATTATCAAAAGATGGCCGGGGCCTGCAAGAGTGCGATAAAGCTCAATCCCAACTACGCCATTGCCTGGAACAACCTGTGCAGCGCCTACAATTCCCTTCACGATTGGGACAATGCGATCGCAGCAGGAAAAAAGGCGCTCGAGATCGATCCCAATTACGAACTGGCAAAGAATAACCTTGCCGAAGCGCTCAAGGGGAAACAATCAAAACCGAACAAGTGAAATGAATATTCTCGGCTTCAACTGTTACGGCCATGATTCCGCTGCTACTTTATTGGTGGATGATAAAATTGCTTTTGCCGTTGAAGAAGAACGCCTCAACCGTAAAAAACATTATGGTGGGATCCCGATCGAATCCATAAAGGCAGCGCTCCAATTCTCAAAATTGAAAATGAGCGATATCGATCATGTCGCTTTTTTCTGGAAACCCTCCATTTCCTATTCCAAGGTTCCCATCTTCCTGCTGAAATACTGGTATCATGTTCCATCACTCTTGCGCGAACAGCGCAATTTTTCAGTAGAAGAGAATTTGGGCATGCTCAATTACCTCAAAGACATGAAAAAGCTCCCGCACACCTTGCAGCAGCTTTTCCCTGGCGAAAAACTGAAATTCAAATTCCATTTGCTCGAGCACCATCTTTGCCATGCCGCCAGCGCTTTTTATCCCACACCCTTCGATGATGCCGCCATACTGACCATTGACGGTGCCGGTGAATGGACCACTTCCCTGCTCGCTCACGGAAAAGGAAATAAAATCCAAAAACTGGGATCGGTGGATACACCTTATTCACTCGGTGCATTTTACCAGGCCGTATCGCGGCATCTCGGTTTCAAACTCATTGAGGGCCCTGGCAAGCTCATGGGCCTTGCATCGTATGGTAATGCCGAAAGCGAGGAGTATAAAAAGATGCGAAAGCTCTTTGCGCTCACCGATGCAGGCGGATTCAAATTCGACATGAGTTACTTCTCCTATCACTACACGCGCAAAACGGGAGTGAGTAAAAAATTCACCGGCCTTTTCGGCCCCTCGAAAAACGAAGGCAGGGATTGGACGCAGAAGGAACTCGATGTGGCCGCAGCAGCACAGCACATAGTAGAAGATGTGATATTGCACATGACGTGTCATTTGAAAAAGGTAACCCGCTCCGAAAACATCTGCATTGCCGGTGGGGTTGGGCTCAACAGCGTCACCAACGGACTTATTGCAAAAGAAGGCCTCTTCAAAAATATTTTCATTCAGCCGGCCGCGGGCGACTCAGGAACTTCCATGGGTGCTGCTTTGTATCTGGACCATGCCGTACTCGACCGCAAAAGAAATTTTGTGATGGATACGGCCTTTCTCGGCCCGGGTTATGCTGATGAGGAATATGAGAAAGCAATTAAACAATTCAACCTGCCGTATGTAAAAACACAGAAGCGCTATGCAGAATTTGCAGCGGGAAAATTAGCGGAAGGAAAAATTCTCGGGTGGTTCCAGGGCCGCCTGGAATTCGGCCCGCGCGCGCTGGGTAACCGCAGCATCATTGCGAACCCGCTGGTAGCGGAAATGAAGAACGTGCTCAACGCGCGGGTGAAATTCCGTGAAGGTTTCCGACCTTTTGCGGCCATCGTACTCGAGGAGGATTGCGGAAAATATTTCGACAGCTCCTTCCCTAATCCTTACATGTTAGTGGTGTACAATGTGCGCGAGGAGTACCTCGGCAAGATCCCGGCCATCACCCACGTTGACAACTCCGTCCGCATCCAAACGGTGAACAAAACCGAGAACCCGCAAATGCGGGATTTACTCGAAGCCTTCAAAAAAGAAACGGGCTACTCTGTTCTCATCAATACATCCTTCAATATAAAAGGAGAACCCATCGTGTGCACGCCTTACGATGCCGTGCATAGTTTCGATCGTGCCGATATGGATTACCTCATCATCGGGAATTACGTGGTGGCCAAAAAAGGGGACGAGAAAAGTTTGGAGGGATTATGAAACGTACCACTGAACCGTAAGGAATGTCGTCCCCGGCATCCTCCTTTCGTTCATACAGAACCCGGTTTGGAACCCTACACTATTTCCCTTTATAATTTCTTTTCAATTTCCCTTTTTTGAACGCCTCCACGCTCCGGTGGTAAATATGTCCTTGCTCCGCACCGTCACAATCGCACCAGCCTCGCGGCATATTTACTCGGTCGCGGGGGCAGGGCCAGGCGTTAAGAAAATGTCCGGTGGACATTTTTACGAGGAGCCGGCAAAGTGCGCCAGCTACCTTAAGCCGTCCAGGCTCGCTTCAAAACTTTTCAGCTTAACATTTAATTTCTCCAGGTCCGCTTTGGTCTCCCGAAGGCGAATGAATTTCAAACCCTGTACATTTTCACGGTTAACAGGCAACTTCAAATGCAACAATTCCGCGAAAGCAAGTCCCCAATTCACCAGGAAAAATGGCACAGAAATGAATTTCACTTTCGTATTGAAGCGCTTCCCGAGCGCAATAAAGAACTCCTTGTAAGTAACAGCTTCAGGCCGAGCTATTGTAAAAATCCCCTGCAAATCGTTTTCAATTACTTTACCAATGATCATCACCAGGTCGTTCACATCAATGATCTGCAAAGGCTGCGTTCCACCATCTATCAATGGAATTCGTTTCCCTTTTTGTACATGATCTTTCATTTGCCCGAACAATCCTCCTCCATTTCCAAGTACTACCCCTGCCCGCAAAACGCAATCGCGCCCGGTATTGAATTCCTTCTCCAGCGCAAGTTTTTGCTTTCCGTATTTAGAGGTCGCATCCGGGTGGGCCGAAAAACTCGAAATGAAAATGTTCTTCTTAACATTATGCTTGCGACTTAATTCCAGCAAACGTTTCGTTCCGTTTACATTCGTTTCGAAATCATTTTTCAGGTACGCGCAATGCACCAGCGCATCGCAATCCGCAAAAGCTCCCTCATCCGGCACATCAGCCAAATCATACTTCACATAAACCACTTCGCTCTCCGGTTTGGCAGGCACCGATTGTACAAAAGCGATCACGTTCCAGCCCTTATCGCGGAAAAAGCGCAGCGCAGCCGATCCAATGAAACCGGTTGCGCCCGTAATGATCATTTTCTTTTTTTCAGTCATTCAAACAGTTCTTTGCCACGTTATGCGCATTCGCCATCAGTGAAAAGGTCAATCCTTTTGCGGGCAAATACCTGAATCCCGAGCCGTCCGCTACAAAAATATTTTGGGTTCCGTTCAATCTTCCATTGCGGAAAATAGAAAACCTATTATTCTCGCTGAACGGAAGTGTTCCTGCATAGTGAATGCTCGAGCCCATACCGGGATCGATCCGCTTAATGGGATAACAACCAAGCTGCTTAATGGCGCGCAAATATCCTTTTTCACGAACATCCATTTTCATTTTCTCCTCTTCTGATAATCTATATTCTGCAAAAAATTTGCCCCCCTCGCCTGCGCCCGCTTTCCTCTGCAAAAATTTCTGCGCACTGCTCTTTTCCGGGTGATGTATCCCGAAAATGGAAAAGGCCGGCATCAGGTATTGCATCAGCACCCGCGCATTGCGATGGTCCAGCGGGACCTGCTTTATGATGCGGAACATCATGAGTGAATTATAGCTGTAAATGCTCGCCATCGCAACATCCATATTATTCCTTTGGGGGTCGTGAAAAAGTGACAACTGTGCGAAACCGGTCTTTTTTTCACCTAATTGCTTCCCCAGCATCCTCCATTGAATGGCAGGAATGTAGCAATAGGGATTACACAACAATGGAACACGATCCCCACCCAGCGAGCGCAATACAATGCGCGCAGTTTGCAGGACGCCCGGGGCCAGGACCAGTTTCTTTGCCAAATAACTTTTCATTTCCTTCGTCCCTGCATCGAAACATTTCACTTCAATTCCGTTATCCCTCTCGCTAAACGATATAACCGCTTTTCCCGGTATGTAATTGAAATTATTTTTTTTCCTGAGTTCATTCACCGTGATCCATGGCCGGTATGCGCTTTGTTCCTTGTCCGAATAAAAATCAAGATCCCGGTATGCATATTTCTTTCGCGCGTCTCTATCCTCTGTCAGCAATGCGAGCGAGGGCCGGCCGAGGAAAAACCCATTCTCATTCAGCTTTTTCCTTTTATCGGAATATACTTTAAAAAGCGTGCTTCCATTGTTGTCCATTTCTATGGAAGGCATAATACCATCCAGGGAAGCACAAGTATAAGGAGCAGCATCATCCTTTGTTCCGCTCACACCAATACGTTCGGCAACCACGCGATAGGCATTTTTCATTTCAGCGGCATTCAATCCACAAGCTTCTAACTCTGCATCGGAGAACATACAGCAACCCAATCCCCACCCACTGCCCAACCCTCCGTACGCGAACGACTCCATTGGAAAAAGATCCTCAGAGTGGATCGCATCAAGGACCTGCTTCGCCATGTGAAAACGCGGTGGCGTCAGTTGAGCACCGGTAGCGATCTCATTCTCCCTCAAGGCTTCAAATTCATCACCCAATAAATAACGGGACTGCTCCTTGTCCGTTTCACGGGCGCGTGTAAAATCAACAGGCGGTATCAGCGAAGAATATTTTTCATCCTTCAGTCCAACATCCAGCATGGTCACCCGCGCACCTGCCTCCACCAGCGTTTGCGCAGCCATGGCGCCCGTGCAGCCCGATCCCACTACGATATGGTCATGGACCTCCATCACACGAAAAAGAAAATAAGTTTGCCAATAACGGCCTTTATCACAGCACGAGTTCCCGTCCACAAGGCGTAAACCAGGCTATTGCGCTTTCTTCTTTCGGGAAGAAATAAATGAGCATATTCTGATTGCGTTTCCAGCACAGCAAACATTACGTGAAGTTTTTTCCGCAGCAGGGACCTTGAATTGAACAAAGCATGAGAAGCATCAATGAAACCGAGACAGGAAGGATTGCGCAGAACAAAGGAGAGGGAACGCTCATCCTTAGCTGAAACCGGGAGCAAATTCAATTTCGAAAGAGCCTCGTTGTAAAGCGAAACACACTTTGGTCCCGGCATTTCACCGAGCAAATATTTCCCGAATACTTCGGCTTCACTTTTCATAAAGATTCCAACGAATTACGAACTGGCTTTGCCCTGCGAATCTACGAAATACGAATTGTACGGAAATGCATATTGGAACCGTATTCGTATTTCGTAGATTCGTATACGATTCGCAATTCGTTGAGGTAATTATTTCTCCTTTAATTTCTCTTTCATCAGCGCAATATCCTGCGCCAGTTTTTTAT
>DATDFI010000642.1:0-5578 GCA_036522695.1 Bacteroidia bacterium
ACATCGAGGATCCTGATGGAACACTGATAGAATTCGTGGAAACGAAAAGAATCCCCATTCTCAAAAAGCTGGGCTGGTACCTCGACCTGCGCAAACGCAAACCCGGCAAGGCATTACCCGACTGGATGCTGAAAACAATGGCGATGAACCGGGTGAAGGATTAGGATACTGATAACGAATGGCCGTGAATGGTACCCATATCTCCGCAAAGAATTTTATCAAAAGTAATGTGCGTGCAACTAAGAAATATTTCGCGAAGTTTTAATAAATACCCATCAGTCGATCCACCAGGATCAGTAGCATTCGTAGTAACCAGTATCATTTCATTTCTTTCCTCATCCTCTCCACCTCCGCTTCTATTTCATAGCGCGTATAGATCAGTTTCTCCACGGTGGCTTTTTGCTTTCGCACCATCCGCATCAATCTCCAGCGGCCGAATATTTTTCTCTTCATGGGATAATATGCGATGGCGTGCCACAGCGTGAGCGGGACCAGCAAAGCATAAACGCCCAATAAAACCCAGCTGCGGAAAATAAGTCCCACCGCAACCAACTGCATCGCGTACCATAAGAGCCAAAGCATCCAGGAAAGGTTTGCATTCACCGAGGCGTGAAATTCGATATGCTTCACTTTTTTATCCGCATAGCGCTGTGCCAGGAAATAAGGAGGATAATTCATGAACATGCCCATCCAATAAATGGGCGTACTGAACCAGGCCGTGAGGAAATCGCCCATGAAACTCCAGGTGCTCATGGCTTCGATGGCCTCGGTGTGCAACAGGTGGTCGCGTAATTTATGGCCGTGCAATTCCTTGCGGTAAGGAAGTATCTTTTCGCGCAGGTACATCACGCGCGTGGGTGAAACCCGCTCGTAATAATTGATCATCTCTGCCAACGCGCGGCTTGCGAGGAATTCCTTTTCACCTTCCGAACCTTTTTCCCGCGAAGCCCAGGGTCGCAGAAACATTTCTTCCAGCGCGGCCATCAGTTCATCATTGCGCGGATCTTCCACCACCACCATGGTCTCGCGCATTTTCCTCTCAAGGGCAAGTGTAAATTCATTGATCGCCTTTACCTTATCCGTTTTAAAACGCTCCTCGTAATCCTTTGCTGAAACAGGTTCGCCCACATCAATAAAGATCTTACTCCGTATTTTGCTTGCGTGGTTGTAGTTCAATCCAACAGGTACCACCAGCACCTCCTTTTTAAAATCGAATTCCTCTTCTGTCATGAAGAGAATGCGTGCCAATCCTTTTTTCAGCTTGCGCAACCTTCTTTCCTGCACACATATTGCCTCGGGGAAAAGAAGCACGCACTTGTTAGCCGATAATAATTGTTTACATTCTTCAAAAGTTTTGTCGTTCTTCTTCAGCTCACTGTATCCCTCCTGCATGCGGTACATGGGACTTATGTTGAGGCGATCGAGAAAATAACGCGCCATTTTCCCCTTGAACACATCTCCGCGCGCAAAAAATCTCACCTTCAGCGGGAGCAGCATCCCCAGGATGGTAGGATCTATGAATGCATTGGTGTGATTAGGAGCCAGGATCACCGGCCTTCCCTTTGGGATACGGTCGAGATTACGATAACTCAACCTGTAAAATACGCGGTAAAAAATATTCAGGATGAACTTAAGGAAGTAGTAAAGCAAGGGCGGAGATTTACTGCAAAGAAAACAATAATCCTACTAATTACGAATTGACGAATTATCCCGAAGGATTCCTTCGGAACGGGTCTTCGGAAACAATAAACTCAGTATACGTATCATAATTACGTGCACCAGTTCATAATTCACAGGTGTGTCAGCGATCGAAGTACAACCGCTCACCTTTTCTTGAAGTATCGAGTTTCCCGTTCGCGTAAGCATGGTGCCCACTCACGAAGGTGTGAAGCACTTTGGACCGGAAGGTCTGCCCTTCAAAAGGCGACCAGCCGCACTTGTATAAAATGTTGGAACGGTCAACGGTCCATGGAGAATGCAGGTCAACCAGTACAAGGTCCGCACGATAACCTTTTCGTATATATCCGCGCTTCTCCACCTGAAAACAATCTGCAACGGCATGTGCCATTTTCTCCGCCACCTTTTCGATCGTGATCTTTTTTTGATGCACCAGCTCGAGCATGGCCACCAACGCATGCTGCACCAGCGGGCCACCGGATGGGGCGAACAAATAGGAACGCTCTTTCTCCTCCAGCGTGTGCGGAGCATGATCGGTGCAGATCACATCGATCTTGTTTTCCAGCACGCCTTTTAATACCGCATCCCTGTCAGCCTTTGTCTTCACAGCCGGGTTCCACTTGATGAAATTGCCGTGCGTTTTATAATCCTCATCGCTGAACCACAGGTGATGGATGCAAGCCTCGGCCGTAATGCGTTTCTCTTTAAGCGGGGTTTTGTTGTCGAATAATTCCAGCTCCCTCGCTGTTGAAATATGAAGAATATGTAAACGGGTTCCATACTTTTTTGCAAGCTCCACGGCAAGTGAAGAAGACTTGTAACAAGCTTCTGCGCTTCTTATCAAAGGATGACATTCCACCGGGATCTCTTCACCGTATTTCTCTTTATACTGCGCAAGATTGGTACGGATCGTAGCTTCATCCTCGCAATGCGTAGCGATAAGCAGCTTGCATTTCGAAAAGATATTTTCGAGCGTGGTGCGGTTATCCACCAGCATATTCCCGGTAGAAGAACCCATGAACACTTTCACCCCGCACACATTCCTCGCATCGGTCTTCAACACCTCATCAATATTCTCATTGGAAGCGCCCATGTAAAAGGAATAATTCGCCAGCGAAACTTCCGAGGCGCGCTTATATTTCTCTGCCAGCAACTCCTGTGTAAGTGTATTGGGAACGGTATTGGGCATCTCCATCCATGAAGTGATGCCGCCTGCGACTGCCGCCTGCGACTCAGTGAGGATCTCACCTTTGTGCACGAGTCCCGGCTCACGGTAATGCACCTGGTCGTCAATACAGCCTGGCAATAAGTATTTCCCTTCCGCATCAATTATTTCGGCACTACTTCCTTCGATCCCCTCACCGATCTCCGTAATATTTCCGTTCTCGATCAATACCGAGGCTTTGAAGGTTTTTCCTTCATTTACAACGAATGCGTTCTTAATGATGAAAGTTTTCATACAGGTGCGGGAGCAAATGTACGCCTAAAAACAAAAAAGCATACAGGTAATTTGAAGCGAAACGACAGCAGTAGTATTGATCACCTTTCCTGGTTGCGAAGAACACTGCAATAAGCATTCACTGTTCGCAGGCCCGTAAACACCTTCGCCACCCGCAGGGTAGTATTTCGGTGGCGTCAGAATGTGACTTCCAGCTTCACTTCTTTTCCTCCACGCAGTACAGTGATCGGGACCGTATCACCCTGCTTGCGCTGGCCGAGTGCTTTCATGTAATCGCTCATCCCGTTTATTTTCAGATCGCCCATTTGTATCAACACATCCCCCTGCATCACTCCTGCTTTAGATGCCGGTTTGCCGTCCGTCACTCCATCTATCTTTACGCCTTTCCCTTCGAAAGCATAATCGGGCATTATACCCATAGTGACCTTGTAGCCCTTACGGCCAAGGTCGGGATTGCGTGTAGCAAGGAATAACAATTTGGGTTTACTGTCGACCTGGTTGATCACCGTTATAATGTATTCCAGTACTTCTGCTTCACCGGCATAATTTATTTTGTCGGCATCATCACTGGGCTTGTGGTAATCGCTATGCTGACCCGTGAAAAAATGCAGGACCGGAATATTTTTCAGGTAAAACGAAGTCTGGTCCGAAGGCCCTATGCCTGCACTGTCCTTTTTTATACTCAGGTCCGTTTTGATCCCGTCTATCATGGGCACAAAATCGGGCGCAGTACCCACTCCATAGATAATAAGTTTCTTCGTGGAATCCGACAACCGGCCTATCATATCCATATTGATCATGCAATTGAAACGGGCCGGGTCTACCCGGGGGTCCTCAAAAAATTTCTTGGACCCGTAAAGGCCTAATTCCTCACCGGAAAAACAGATGAAAAGGAAATTATAATTCTCACGCACTTTGTTCTCTGAGAAATACCTCGCCAGTTCCAGCACACCGGCCACCCCCGAAGCATTATCATCGGCCCCGTTATGGATTTTACCCTCGGGATTTGCATCGAGGGAATTGTGATCCATGCCAAGGCCCAGGTGATCGTAATGCGCGCCTATAACGATGGTGTATTTAGCCCCGTTATCCAGGAAGCCCACCACGTTGCGGCCTTCGCGTGTAACTTTTTTTGACTCGTCCGTATCGTGCTTGTCAGGACTGTATTTGAATGTGAACGGGAACATGTAAAACGGCTCGGTGGTATTCGCGAAATAAGGCATCAACCCATACTTCTTAAAATCCTTAGCGATGTAATCGGCCGCTTTTTTCTCCTCCGGGCTGCCTGTGCCCCGACCTTTCAGCTTATCGCTCGCCAGGTAGCTGATGTGCTTCTTAATATTTTCCTGCTTTATGTTCTGCGAAAAGCAAAACCCTGCACTTAGCGCTAATACAAAAAATAGCATGACCGTCTTTTTCATCGAAATGCTTTTTTAAAATTCAGGGAGGAAATTATAATCGTTTCGGGACACGGTAAAAAAATTTCGCCTAACTCCCTTAATTCATCTGCCATCGGGCTATTTTTTCTTCAATTATTCCATTTCTTTGAAATAATAAGACGCAAATTTTTGAGTCTTTGCGTCCCCGCTCCAAATATAGCTCCGGCAACAGGTCATTCCTGTTCTTTCAATTTACCTTTTTCACTCCACCCAATCGGCAATAAAAACATTGGTATCGTGCGTGCCGTGATTATTCCTGTTCGAAGAGAAGACCAGCTTCTTTCCACCAGGCGAGAACATGGGGAAAGAATTGAAAATGCTTTCGGTGGTGATCTGTTCAAGCCCGCTTCCGTCCTCGTTGATCATGTACAACTGGAAATCGTATCCTTTTTTGGAAGCATGGTTAGAAGAGAAAATTATCTTTTTCCCTGAAGGGTGATAAAAGGGTGCCCAGTTGGCTTTCCCCAGGTTCGTGACCTGCTTTAGGTCCGACCCATCGATATTACAGGTGAATAATTCCATCGCCACAGGAGCCACCAAACCCTGCGCTAAAAAATCCTTATACTCTTTTATTTCTTCACCGGTCTTTGGCCGCGAGGCGCGGAATACCAGCTTTTTTCCATCGGGCGAAAAGAATGCGCCTCCATCGTAACCCAGCTCGTGCGTGATCTGCCTCGGATTTTTTCCGTCAATATCCATGACCCATAATTCAAGATCGCCCGAGCGCATAGAGGTAAAAACGATCTTATCGCCTTTAGGGGAAACCGTAGCTTCGGCATCGTAACCCGGAGTATCGGTGAGTTGTTTTAAAATTTTTCCCTTCAGGTCCGCTACGTAAATATCGTACGAAGCAAAAACCGGCCACAAATATTTTCCGCCTTTCCGCAAGTCCCCTGTCTCCGGGCAATTGTCACCGGCCGAATGTGTTGAAGCATACAAAATGGTTTTATTGCCAGGTAAAAAATAAGAGCAGGTAGTCCGGCCCCTACCTGTGCTTATCATG
>DATDFI010000643.1:0-10976 GCA_036522695.1 Bacteroidia bacterium
ACAGATGCTGGGATGGGATGAAATTCTGGAGGGAGGCCTGGCGCCCAATGCCATGGTGATGAGCTGGCGCGGCACTGCAGGCGGCATCGATGCGGCCAGGCAACATCATTACGTGGTGATGACCCCCGGCAAGCCCTGTTATTTCGACCACTACCAATCAAAGGATAAGAAGGTTGAGCCGCTCGCCATTGGTGGATTTAACCCGCTGGATTCGGTATACGCTTACGAACCTGCGCCTAAAGAACTGAATGAGGCCGAAAAGAAATATATACTCGGTGCGCAGGGTAATGTATGGACGGAATACATCACCACCTTTTCGCAGGTGGAATACATGAGCATCCCACGCATGTGCGCCCTTAGTGAAGTGTTATGGGCCGACCCGAAGAACAAAGACTATAAGAATTTTATAGCGAGGCTAAAAATGCATAGTGTAATGCTGGATAAAATGCGGGTGAACTACGCGAAGCACTTTCTGACGAACCAGAACTAGGTCGTAGGTTATACCATGCCGTACACCGATATATGGAAAGGAGATCTTCTTACCGGGTAAATATGAATAGTATCACTAAAACAAAATTCGAATGGGCCGGTGAATATTATGCGGGCCCGGTAAATCCCAAAGCTTTATTCAAAGTAGTAGGGTACATAAACGATCATGAAGAACATCATCGTAAACAGGGCTTCGTTCAGGGGCCCGGGTCGAGTACCCCGAATAAACTAACGTAAGCTAATCTTCTACGACCCGAAGGTTCGTGGACACTTAATCCACCTAATATGACCACACGAAGGAAATTCATCCGCAATTCGGCCATTCTCACCGCTGGCGTGGTGACCGGCCTTAAATCCGCAGCCGAAACTTTATCGCAGGCAGGCACTGGCCTCGGACTTCGGTCCGTGGACGGGATAAAACCCATTGTGATCTCCACCTGGAACCACGGGCTCGCAGCCAATGAGGGCGCCTGGAAAGTTTTGGGGGCCAATGGCAGCGCACTGGATGCGGTGGAAAAAGGAGTGATGGTGACCGAAGATGACATGACCAACCTCAGCGTGGGCCTTGGAGGTTTACCTGATCGCGATGGAGTGGTAACACTCGATGCGAGTATCATGGATGAAAAGGGAAGATGTGGATCGGTGGCGGCACTGCAGCGCATCAAGCATCCTATTTCAGTTGCACGTATGGTAATGGAAAAAACCCCGCACGTGATGCTGGTGAGCGAGGGCGCGCAAAAATTCGCGATCGATAACGGGTTCCCGCTCGAGCCGAAAACACTTTCCAAAGAAGCAGAGAAGCAATACAGGCAGTGGCTCAAAACAAGTCAATATAAACCTGTAATTAACATCGAGAATCACGATACCATTGGAATGGTGGCGCTGGATGCGAACGGGAACCTTTCCGGTTCCTGTACCACAAGCGGGCTCGCGTACAAAATGCACGGGCGCGTTGGCGATTCGCCCATCATTGGTGCGGGAATGTATGTGGACAATGAAGTGGGTGCGGCCTGCGCTACGGGAGTAGGAGAGACCGTGATCCGCATTTGCGGTTCGCACCTGGTGGTGGAGCTCATGCGCCAGGGTTTATCGCCTATGGAGGCCTGTAAAAAAGCCATCGAGCGCCTCGTTTCAAAAAACCCGAATTACAAAGATGTGCAGGTGGGATTTTTAGCGCTCAACAATAAAGGGGAGTACGGAGCTTTCGCTTTGCAAAAGGGTTTCAACTTTGCGGTGCATGATGCAAGCGGGAATAAACTGATCGATTCGGATTATTATGTGAAATGATTTTGAAGCGCACCTGTGTGCAGGGCAGAACCGCTATTCCCGTTTTTCACTTTAAGCCGCGCGCTGTCATATGGAGCGGTCCGCCAAAGGCGCGGGCAAAATGTTGCGCGGGCTTTCCGCTACAACCGGGGCTATTTTGAAAAGCCGGCACTCCGTTGCACCGTAACATGAAAAAAGCCTTTATTTCATTAGCCATTCTTTTCTGCGCACTTCCTGTTTTTTCACAAAAGAAAGGGTGGAAGACGTTACCTGCGTTCGAATTCCGGCTGGGGCGGCTGGCAGGCGCAATGGTACTATATGCCGACAGCACCTATTACTTTTATTTCGACAGTGAAGTGGATGAAGGCCTCCTTGAGAATTACAAGTACCTCGATACGGGAACATTTTCATTAAAGGGCAAAAAGTTGGTGTTTCGTTCCGCTAAGGTCCCGGTTACAAAGGAGGAGCATTATTTTCATAACGACCGGGTATCCCTGAAATTCAATCGTGATGGAGATATTAAGCGGGTAAGGTTCAGGACCACTTCCAATATCCGGCATGGGCGCAGGAAAAGGTTTTGTTTCCGGGTGGATGATTTCTAATACGTATCCCGCAACGTCTTTATCGAAATGCTTTTCTTCAATTCCTCCAGCGATCTATCCGAATAGAAGTACAGAACTTTTTCCTCTCCCGGCAGCAGGTCAAAATAATTATCGGAAATGGAATTGATGATGCTTGCGCCATCAATGGAAACAAAAACATTTTTTGCAAGTGTGTTCGTCATCAATTTCACAATAAGGGTATCGCCTTTTTTACTAAGGTCTTTTTGAAGGACCGGCAATCCCAGCTTCAGTTTTTTTGTCTCCACAAAATAGAACACCTGCGGACTGATGGTTTCTCCTGAAATAAACCCCTCAAATTTTAAAAATGTATTTGTTTTGTCCACGTGTTGAATGGAATCATTGAGCGTGGCGTTCGTGATGAGGCCCGTTACTTTTTCCGGGTCAATGGTGAGATCACCCACTGATGCATAAACCACCGTGCCGTCAAACTTTTCCAGTTTAATGGTGTAGTGCATTTCTTTTCTCTCTTTCGCATCATTCACTAAAACAAAATTGTTGTTTTCATAACCCACGCAAAGCGGTTCAAAACTTCTCCGCACAGAGTACTGCGCGGCTTTCCACTGCCCGTAATAATCGATGCTGCTCCAGCTCGCGGCCGGCCAGCAATCATTCAGCTGCCAGTAAAGCGAGCCCATGCAGAAGGGTTGTTTCATACGTTGTGATGTAATAGCGGTTTTCAGCGCCTCGGCTTGCACAAGTTGCGATAGGTATAAATAGGAACTGAAGTTTTTTGGCGCATGATAATTCTGAGAAATATACTTTGTGATCAAACCGTTTCCTTTATAACTGAATTGATGCGCCTTCATCACGGGAGAAGTGATCACCCAATCCGGTGCAGTGGAGAATCTCTTCACCGAACTCATGGATGGAAATGACTGCATCCCGAATTCACTCGCAAAGCGGGGCACATGTGTTGCATAAGCGGTGATCGGCTCTTCTCCATGCCATACACCCCAATAATGATTATCCCCGTTCTTAAAATCTTCCGGTTTTCCCCAATTGCTCTGGGGGCTCGATGAAAAATAAGATCTCCCTTTATCCAGCGTTTCCACTTCCCCGGGCAAAAGCTCAAGAAATAATTTTTTGTAATCTTCCCACAGCTTAATGCTGTCCTGCGCACTGTAATTGTACTTTTTTTGCCAGCCCCAGTTCTTCCAGGCCACTTCGACCTCGTTGTTGCCGCACCACAAAGCCAGGGCCGGGTGATTGCGTAAGCGTACGATATTCTGATCAACTTCCTTTTTTATGTTTTCAAGAAATGCGCTGTCGGCCGGGTACATGGTATTCGCGAACATGAAATCCTGCCATACTAAGATCCCATTCTTATCCGCGAGCTCGTAAAATTCATCATTCTCGTAAATGCCACCGCCCCACACGCGCACCATGTTCATGTGGCAATCTTTCAGCGCTGTAAATAAAGCGGCATAAGGATCAGCCGGTGCTTTGGGATCGTAAAGCCCCAGCGAAGGAATGTAATTGCTGCCCTTCGCGTACAGTTTTAGCCCGTTCACTTTTAAATAAAAGCTTTTTCCGTCCGCATCTTTCTCGTTCACCACTTCAACTGTGCGGATCCCGTATTTTATCGTTTTCCATCCCGATCTTTTCCGGTCCTGGACCTGCACGCTTAGTTCGTACATTTTTTGTTCTCCCATTTCATTGGGCCACCACAACTCCGGTTTAATAACGGTGTAGGGAATATGAATAGTGTTCAGGCCTTTATTCATTATTTCCTTTCGTACCATGCCATTGGTGAGCAATTCAATTTGCAGAGTGTCGGGTCGGTCACATTCGATCTGCACTTCCGCTTCCATCAACGCCTCTGTTTTTGCCACCGACCTCTGTATTGCATGCAGGTCACGGATGATGAAATCACTCCATCCTTGTAAACAGATCTTCTTGCGGATGCCGCAACCCGCCATACGCGGTGAAAAATCCCAGCCGTAATGAAAAGCGGCTTTGCGCGTGAATGGAGCTGTGGGATCGTTATCGGCAGGATATTTTATTTTGGAAGAATCGGCACCCCATTCCTTCGCGCGCTTTACCGGGCTGTGAAAAGTGATCTTTAAAATATTTCCTTTCGCATGGATGATCTTCTCCGCGTGAACGGTGTAGGAGCAAAACATGTTTTTCGCCTGCAAACTGTAATTCCCGTTCAGTTCCACGTCAGCATAGGTGTCGAGACATTCAAAGGTGAGGTCCACATGTTTAAATCGGCCCGAGTCGGGATAATCGAATACGCAGGTATATTCCCAGTCTTTCGTCTCTACCCACTTGCAGGCGATAGTGTTTTGTCCCACCGTTGGATCGGGGATCATATTGTTCATTTGCAGGTCGCGGAAAATATTTCCCGGAACATAAGCGGGCTTCGGGACTTTTTTACCGGCTTCGCAAAATGTCCAGCCCTCGTTCAGTTCGCGAACATTTTGCGAAAGGACAGAGAGGGGAAGAAGAGAAACAAAAAAGAAGATTATTTTTTTACTCATGCAAGTTCACGAAGCATTTCACGGATCTCTTTTTCGGATGCGATGCTTTCTCCCGCTGGCAGGGAAGACGAATGATACTCGATCACTCCTGTTCCGGCCAGCTCCCGGATGTTAGTTGATCGTATACTGCCTCCCGCCATGATGATAATGCGGCCATTGGCACGTGCAACAAGTTCGGCCAGGATGCTTTTCCCCTCGAGCGCGGTTTTTTTTGTCCCCGAAGTAAGAATGCGGGTGAAGCCGCAGCTTATTGCATCTTCCAAAGCTTTGAAAGGATCTTTCACTTCATCGAATGCTTTATGTAAAGTGATCTCCAGCGGTGAAGCAAGTGCGATAAGTTCTTTATTCCGATCGATATCGATATTCCCGTTTTCATCCAGCACACCCATTACCAAACCCTCTGCGCCAAGTTCTTTAAAACGTTTTACCTGCTGTTTAAGTTTTTCGAAAGCGGCATCATCGTAAGCGTAATTCCCTTCGCGCGGGTGCAGCATCACGAAAGTCCGAATGCCTTTTTTCTTTGCTTCGGTAAGATCATTTTCCTTTGGAGTTCCTCCGCCTGTAAAAACGGGTGAGCAAAATTCAACACGGTGTGCGCCCGCTTTTGCTGCAACCTCCACCGACTCCACGTTATAGCAGCAGATCTCGAGTAATTTTTTAGCCATAGCAGTTCAAACCTACGCGAATCCCGGCAGATTACAAAGCAAATCTTTACGCGGGATTTACGCGCATATTTTTTACATTTATCCTCCCATGAAGTGCCGCTTTCTGCCATTGATTTTTCTCCTCTTATTATCCCAGGGCCGGGTGTTTGCCGGCACATCGGATACGGCTGAGATAGGTGCGTTGGTAAAGTTGTTTGACGACAGCATCAACGCTGGAAGAATGGGCCAGTGTGAAAAATTCCTGAAGCTGGCCGAGGACATCAATCGCACGGCAAAGAGTGAATATTATAACCTCGTGCTTCACCTTCGCTCTTCCCTTTTTTCATACCGCCAGGGGAATTTCCAACTCGCTTACGAATTGGCCGAGCAGGCAAAAGCACTGGCAGAAGCGCAGCATGAGGTCCGTTTTGAAGGCGAGGCATTCAATTACATGGGCATGAACATTGCGCGGCTTGGTAATTCTTCTCAGGCTTTGGGTTATTACCAAAAGGCGATCGACCTGTTCGAGCGTTCCCTTTACGATAAAGGCCGTATCAATGCGCTCACGAATATTGCGGGGATCTATTTTGATGAAGGCGATTTTGTGCTCGCCATATCTTATTTCCAGAAGGCGCTGGATATCGCAAAGCAGGTGCATGATGAAAAGCAGATCGGCAACCTGCTCAATAATATCGGTTCGGCTTACCAGAACCAGGGAAAGGAAAAGGAAGCAAAGAACTATTATTTGCAGGCCGTGCAGCAAAATATCCAGTCGGGAAACGACCATGCGCTCGCCTATAATTATCTCAACCTTTCGTATATCGAAATGGGAGATAACAACCTTCAGAATGCTACCGATTACAATGAAAAGGCCATGAATATTTTCAGGCGTTTCACGGATAGATACAGCATTGTGGGTTGTTTGTGCCAGCGCGCGGATATCCTGATGCAGAAAAAGCAATTTCCCCAGGCCATATCCATTTTTAAGGAAGCAATAACACTGAGCGAATCCACGCATTCGCCTTTGCTCATCGAGCGTACGCTTAAATCGGCAGCGGCTGCTTACGAGGAAACGGGGGATTACAAAATGGCTTCATCGCTTCTCAATCGCTTCATCGATACCAAAGATTCTATTGTTAACGAGGAGATCCGCAACGAAGTGACAAAAAAGCAAATGCGTTTCGAATTCGATAAAAAGCATTTGTCCGACTCGCTCAACCGCATTACCAGCGAGAACAACCTCAAACAGGAGATCGCATCGAGGGAACATGAATCGCGGCTGCAAAAATTTTTACTGCTGCTTTCATTAGGAATACTCGCGCTTATTGCCGTGTTCGCTTTTTTTATTTATCGCAGCAACCAGCAGAGTAAAAAGGCGGGCGTGATCATTCGCCAGCAAAAGGAAATGGCGGAGCAGCAGCGCACGGCCATCGAGACCAAGAACAAAGAGATCCTCGACAGCATCGGTTATGCCAAGCGCTTGCAGGAAGCCATTCTCCCCCGGGACAGCATGGTCAAGAAAATTTTTCCTGACAGCTTTGTTTTTTACCGCCCGAAAGATATTGTGGCCGGGGATTTTTACTGGATGGATGCCATCGATGATACGATCCTGTTCGCGGTGGCGGATTGCACGGGACATGGTGTGCCGGGCGCTATGGTGAGCGTGGTTTGTTCCAATGCGTTGGATCGCGCGGTGAAAGAATTCAAGCTGGAGGACCCCGGTAAAATACTTGATAAGGTTTCGGGATTTGTTTCCGGGACTTTTTCCAAAAGCGAAAGCGAAGTGATGGACGGGATGGATATCGCCTTGTGTGCGTTTAAAAGGGACGGCAATAATTTTTCACTCGCATTTTCGGGCGCCAACAACCCGGTGTGGATCATTCGAAGGAAGGAACTGATAGAACTGGAGGCGAATAAACAGCCCGTTGGAAAGTTTGAGAATTTAAAGCCGTTCACCACTCACCATTTCGAATTGAAGCAGGGCGATCTTTTGTTCCTGTTCACGGATGGGTATGCCGATCAATTCGGAGGACCAAAGGGAAAAAAATTCAAGTATCGGCAATTGCTGAATCGCATTGTTGCCATAAGCGGGGAGAGCATGGAGTGGCAGAAGAACGCACTCGTGAATATTTTTGATGAGTGGAAAGGAGAGCTCGAGCAGGTTGACGATGTATGCCTTATCGGGATCAGGATATGATCTGCGAGGTACGATTTACTATTTACGATCGTCAATTACTAATAAATATAGAGGGAGACGAACTCCTTTCGATCAAGGTAGCGTCAATAAAAGCTTCGAGAGAAAAATTAAGCGGCAGAAGGACCTCGTAAACGGTAAGCACGTCCGACCGGGAGGGTTAATTAATTCTATAAACGTAAATCGTAAATAGTCCATCGTACATGAACAGTAAGGTCTTTTGTCTTGCATTAATTCTTTTCGCCTTCACGCGGGTTCAATCACAGAACAACACCCAATATGTCGACCCCATGATAGGCACCGGTGGTCATGGCCACACCTTCCCGGGCGCAACCGTGCCATTCGGGATGGTGCAGCTCTCGCCCGATACGCGCATTGACGGAAGCTGGGACGGATGCAGCGGCTATCATTATTCCGATTCGGTGATATATGGGTTTTCGCATACGCATTTGAGCGGGACGGGATGCAGTGATTATGGCGACATTTCGTTGATGCCTGTGGTGGATGACCCAACCTCTTCTGCAACTTTTTCACACAAGAGGGAGAAGGCCGGTACGGGATTCTATGCCGTGCATTTGGATAATGGCATTGATGTGGAGCTGACTTCCACTGCGAGAGTAGGGTTTCATAAATACACTTTCCCGGCTCCCGGGACCGCGATGATCGTTCTGAACCTCGATCACAGGGACAAGCTGACCGGTGGAAAGATCCGTATCGTGAATGATTCAACTCTCGAGGTTTACAGGAGAAGCAAGGCCTGGGCTTCCGATCAGGTCCTTTATGCCAGGATAATATTTTCGAAGAGATTCCTGCGTGAGCGCAGCTCGCAACCGGGAAAAGATACCATTGACCACGAGGGCCATTTTACTTTCCCGGTACACGCAGGTGAGAACATTTTTGTGAAGGTTTCGCTTTCTGCAGTTGATTACGATGGCGCAAAAAAAAATATGGAAGCCGAACTCCCCGGCTGGGATTTTGAAAAAGTGAAAAAGGATGCAGAAGCGGCATGGAATAAAGAGCTATCGAAGATCGAAGTCACCTCCACCGACCCGGGCCAGCTTAAAACATTTTACACCGCACTTTACCACTGCATGATCCAGCCCAATATTTATTCCGATGTGGATCATCGCTACCGCGGTCGTGACAATAAAATTCACACGGCCGAAGGATTTGATTACTACACCGTTTTTTCCCTCTGGGATACCTTTCGTGCCGAGCACCCCCTGTTCACCATCATCGATACCAAACGCACGGTGGATTTCATCAACACTTTCATCGCGCAATATGAGCAGGGCGGCAAACTTCCGGTGTGGGAACTTTCTTCCAATGAAACAGAATGTATGATCGGTTATCATTGCGTGAGTGTGATCGCTGATGCGATGATAAAAGGATTGAAAGGATTCGATTATGAAAAGGCATACGCGGCCTGTAAGCATTCCGCCATGCTCGATATTTTCGGGTTGAAGTATTATAAAGAGAAAGGATTTATTTCATCGGAAGAGGAAGGCGAATCGGTTTCCCGCACACTGGAGTATGCGTATGATGACTGGTGCATCTCGCAAATGGCTCGCATGCTTAAAAAGGACAGCGACTACGTTTATTTTTCCCTGCGCGCGCAAAACTGGAAAAATGTTTTTGATCCTTCCAGTGGTTTTATGCGCCCGCGTAAGAATGGAGGATGGCTTATGCCCTTTGAGCCGCGTGAAGTGAACAATTGTTTTACCGAGGGAAATTCATGGCAGTACACTTTTTTTGTTCCGCAGGATGTGCAGGGTTTGGCCGAGCGCATGGGAGGCTCTGCAAAATTCGAGAAGCAACTCGATCTTTTATTCACCACCTCATCACAAACAACCGGCCGCGACCAGCCCGATATTTCCGGATTAATAGGACAATATGCGCACGGCAATGAGCCGAGTCATCACATGACCTACCTTTATGATTTCATCGGGAAACCTTCCAAAACCCAGGAGCGCGTTCACCAAGTACTTACACAGTTTTATAAACCAACCGTTGATGGCATCATCGGTAACGAGGATTGCGGGCAGATGAGCGCATGGTATGTATTGAGCTCACTCGGCTTTTACCAGGTAAGTCCCGGATCTCAGCAATATGTTATCGGTTCCCCGCTCTTCAGCAAAGCCACCATCCACCTCGAGAATGGCAAGGACATCACCATTGCAGCAAAAGACCTTTCCGACAAAAATATTTACATCAGCGAATCCAATTTCCTCGGCACGCAGCACGACCAATCGTATTTCAATTACAGTGAAGTGATGAATGGAGGAAAATTTGATTTCGTGATGTCGCCAACGCCTGTGAATGCGGATAAGCACAGTTGGGGAAGGCCTATTGTTTTTTTTAAGCCTGATACGTTGATCCCTGCCCCGGTTATTTCTGCAAGGTCAAAAGTTTTTGCGGACAGTGTTTTAATTTCCATCGAGAACCCCGAACGCCTGGGAAATATCTTTTTTACCTTATCTCCGTATGTTCCAGGTAAGAATTCAATTGCTGTTGCGAGCCCCTTCGCTTATAGCAAACCATTTTATGTTTCAAAGTCGACAAATGTTTCAGCTCACATTGTTATTTCCAGGGAGGATGGAACGGGTAGAAAGAGGAGCCAAAGTGTTTACACTGCAATTTTCAAACGCCCCAACAACTGGGAACTTACACTCAACTCCAAATATTCACCCCAATATACTGCCGATGGAGATGACGGTATTATCGATGGCCTGCGTGGTGATCTTAACTGGCGCAAGGGCGGCTGGCAGGGTTATGAAGGGAAGGATTTTGAATGCGTGATCGATCTCGGCAAGGTTCAACCCGTGCATTACATGAGCGCAGGGTTTTTGCAGGATGAGGGGGCCTGGATCATGATGCCCAAAAAGGTAGAGTATTATATTTCGCAGGATGGGAAAAATTTCCAATTGTACTATACAGTTGAAAATAAGGTGAGTGAAAAAGATCAGAAGGTACAGGCGCTGGATTTTACCACGGGTGTAACGGAACCTGCTGGCGCTAGATACGTAAAAGTAAAAGCCTATGGTTACGGAAAACTTCCTTCCTGGCATGAAGGGGCGGGTAATGATTCCTGGCTCTTTATCGATGAGATCAACATAAATTAAATCTCGTGAAAACACTCCTCCCGCTTTTTGTCCTGGCTTTGTTTGCGCGTGAGCTGCGCGCGCAGGACAGCCTCGACTTTTCCTTACTCCCCTCCCCGCTGCAGTATGCGCAAGTGTATAAGGCGCATGGTAAATTCAATCCATCATGGACCAAT
>DATDFI010000644.1:0-4745 GCA_036522695.1 Bacteroidia bacterium
CCACATGCTTTGACTGCGCCCGGCATGACTTGCGCAGCAAGGCCAAAACGTTATATCGTAAATCGTACTAATGTCACCCCGAGCTTGACAAAGGGTCGTAAATCGTAAATCAAAATGTCAGTATTAGTATTCGCAGAGAACTGGAACGGGCGCTTCAAAAAATCAACTTTTGAAGCCATATCCTATGGCGCTGAGATCGCCAAACAAAACGGAAGCACTGTAACAGCAGTAGTTATCGGTAATGTGAATGATGCCGATATGAAAGCGCTCGGTAAATATGGCGCTGCCAAAGTGCTGAGCTTAAAAAATGACAAACTCAACACGCTTGTTCCGCAGGCTTATGCTTCGGTGGTTGCCGAAGCAGCGAAAAAAGAAGGAGCGAAAGTAGTAGTGTTGTCCTACACCTATTCAGGTAAAGCGATCGCAGGCCGCTTAGCTGTAAAATTACAGGCGGGCCTTGTTGCCGGAGCAACCGCATTGCCTTCTTCCCTTTCTCCTTTCACCGTTCGCAAAAAATGTTTTTCGGGAAAAGGTTTGACGGATGTGACCGTGAGCACCGATGTGAAAATTATCGCGCTTACACCTAATGCATACCAGGTGAATGCGGGAAGCGCTGAGGCGAGCGTGGAAAGTTTTTCTCCTTCCATAAAGGATCCGGACTTCCGCACGGTTTCAAAAGAAGTGAAAACAACCTCCGGGAAAATACCGCTTACCGAAGCGGAGATCGTTGTTTCGGCCGGCCGCGGGTTGAAAGGTCCCGACAACTGGGGCATGGTAGAAACGCTTGCTGCAGAGTTGGGCGCTGCAACTGCCTGTTCAAAGCCGGTGGCTGATGTGGGATGGAGACCACACCATGAACATGTGGGGCAAACAGGTATCACCATCGGACCCAATCTTTACATCGCGATAGGAATTTCGGGAGCCATACAGCACCTGGCGGGTGTGAGCTCCTCCAAGGTGATCGTGGTGATCAACAGCGATCCCGAAGCGCCTTTCTTCAAAGCAGCTGATTATGGTATAGTTGGTGATGCTTTTGAAGTGGTCCCCAAGCTGATAGAAGAGGTCAAAAAATTCAAAGCCGCCCATCACTGATTGCATTTAATTCCTTAAATTAGTAATCCCGAAAAAATTTCGGTGTGAAGAAGATCAAACTCGATATTGTAGGCCTTTCATACAGTCAAACCCAAAGTGGGGCGTATGCCCTTGTATTGGGTGAAGCCAAGGGAAAACGCAGGCTTCCCATCATCATCGGGGGCTTTGAGGCGCAGGCCATAGCTATTGAGCTGGAGAAGATGACCCCCAGCCGTCCTCTTACCCACGATCTGTTCAAGACCTTTGCCGAGACCTTTCGCATTACCGTTAACGAGGTGATCATTTACAACCTGGTGGAAGGGATCTTCTTCGCCAAACTTATTTGCAACGATGGCAGCAAGGATGTAGAGATCGATGCGCGCACTTCCGATGCCATTGCATTGGCTGTTCGTTTTGCGTGTCCCATCTATACATATGAATTCATTCTCTCTTCTGCCGGCATCATTCTGGAAGATGAAGCAGCCGGCACTACAGGTGTGGAAGAAGCCGAGGAAAAAGACCTGGTAGGCGTGACGGGAAGCAGCGACTTCGCCAAAAAATCCACCGAGGAGCTTAAAGAAATGCTCGACAAGGCTTTATCGAACGAGCAGTATGAAGAAGCCTCCAAGATCCGCGATGAATTAAATAAGCGGAAGAAATCCTGAACGTTTTACCACATTGATTCGTACCTTATTTGTGATCCGCCCCAAGGATCCCTTCGGGATCTGCGTGAAAAGATCTCCCGCAAGGCGTAAGGCCGCTAAGAATTAATAAGCTTCGGCCGGGTAGTTCTTCTCCTGTTTTTTAATGAAAACATCGGCCCAGGCGCGGGGAATGAAAGCGCCTTGCTCCTACAGGTCTCGCGGGTGGATGCAATTCGTCCACATGGCGACTATCCGGTAAAGCGATTCGACAGTTCCCTCCAGGTTGGAAGCCTTTTGCACATATCCCTGGATGTTGCATGAATATGCGGCCCTCACTTCAGCCGGGCTTGCGGACTGGCTATGAAATATGAATGGAATAGCTTTGATCTTTATTTCGGGGGTCAGATCGATCAGCCTTTTCAGCTGCAAGCCATCCATTGCCGGCATATTCACATCGGAAAGGATAAGAAATATGGCCTCCTTCGTCCTCTTGAGGAAAAGGAATGCCTCCTGCCCGTTGTTAAAATGACGGAGCTTGTTTTTAAGGCCCAGTTCCTCCATGGCCTCCTTCAGCAGAATAAATTCCTGGTCGCTATCGTCAATAAAAACAAAGCTTCCCTTCGGTGCCTTTGATAAAACAATTGTATTTTTTCCCATGCTGCATTCGGATGACAACAAACCTGCTGCCACAACGATCGAGCCCGCTACAATGCGTAAAAAAGCTTTGTGTAAGGGAAACCCTTTACAGGATATGTGGAAATAAAGCGCAATAAAACGCCTTTTGAATGGCAGTCAAATTCACAAGCTATCCATCGTACCGTAATTCCCTATATTTAAATCCAATTTCACCTCATGACCGAGTATCAAAAATTACTGGAGCAGATCGAAGGTGTGGCCAAAGGCACATTCCCGCTGGATAAGGCTTATTGTAATTTTTGGGAGAAAACGGTTTACCTTAAAAACGAGGAACGTTTTACACTTGCCGAAAAGCTTTCTGCCTTTAATGAGCAGGACCCCCGCGCCCCGGCCTGGCAGTTCCTTTCCCAGGGCGAATGCCATGTGTTCGCTGGAAATTATTTGAATGCGATCGACATCTCCGGTGGTGCGCTGGAGCTCTTTCAAAAACTGGAGGAGAAAGGCGGCATCATGTCGGCCAACACCATGCTGGGGCTGGCTTACCGTTCCATCGGGCAACTGGACAAAGCGCAGGACCATGTGCAGGCCGCTTTGCAAGCAGCGGAAGAACTGAAACCCGGGACCATTTACGATTACCTGCACAACGTGACCTATTACCAGGCTGGCGAACTCAACAACGCATTGCAAAATCATGAAAAGGCCATAGAGCTTTTTAACCGTGGCCTGGAAGTGATCTACGGCAATCCCGAAACGGTGGGCCGCATGTACACAGGCCTTGGCAATGCGTACATGCACACCGCGCAATGGGAAAAAGCACTGCATTATTTCAACCTTTCCCTGGACACGATAAGGCATATTGATAATTACATGCTGGAGTCGAAGAATTATGCGGACATAGGAAGTTATTATTTCAAAAAGGGAGATGTGGCGAAGGCGCTGGAGAACCAGGAAAAAAGTTTGAAGATACGCCTTGAACATAATTTGCTGAACCCGGCTGTTACCAATTACATTCAGCTGGCGGAACTTTATTTTTCACAGGATAACCCGGACAAAGCCATACAATGCGGGGAGCAGGCAGTAGCGCAGGCCATGAAAGGGAGAGTACTGATCAAACTCCCGGAGGCGCACAACATTCTTGCAAAGATCTACGACAAAAAAGGTGAAATAGAAAAAGCGTACCAGCATTTCAAGCTCTACCATAAGTTCCGGGAGGAAGTATTCAACCAGGAAACGGTGCGTAAGATGGAGCAATTGAATACCCAGCACAAAGTGGAAATGATGTCGCAGGAAAAAGAGATCTTTCGGCTGCGTAATATCGAACTAAAGGCCGCGCTGGACGAGATCACCGAAAGTTTCCGTTACGCCAAGCGCATACAGCACGCCATTTTGCCTTCCGATCATCTTTTTAAAAAACATTTCCCGGAAAGTTTTATCCTTTACAAACCGAAAGACATTGTGGCCGGTGATTTTTACTGGCTGGACGAAAGCGAAGGAAAAATCTTATTCGCGGCCTGCGATTGCACGGGGCACGGTGTACCGGGCGCCATGGTGAGCGTGGTTTGCCACAATGCACTTAACCGCGCTATAAAAGAGTTCGGGAAAAGGGACCCGGCTTCCATTCTCGACAAAACGCGCGAGTTGGTGATCGCGCAATTCAACAAGAGCGATGAGGAGGTGAAGGACGGAATGGATGCCGTGCTTTGCATGCTGGATACAAGCAGCCTTCACTTGAGTTATGCAGCCGCCAACAACAGTTTTTATATCGTACGTGAAAATAAGTTACTGGTAAGCGAGGCAGATAAAATGCCGGTGGGAAAATTCACCGATGAGCTGAATTCATTTTCCCTGCGCAACATGGAGCTGAGGAAAAACGATGTGCTGTACATTTTCTCTGACGGCTATGCCGACCAGTTCGGTGGCGAGAAAGGAAAAAAATTCAAGTACAAGCCTTTCCAGGAAAAATTGATGGAGGTCCATAAACGCCCAATGAACGAGCAAAAGGATATCCTGGATGAAACAATTGAGAACTGGAAGGGGAATATGGAGCAAACGGATGATATTTTGGTGATAGGGATAAAAGTTTGATCTCAAAATAAGTTTACTGTCTCGTGTCTCAAGTCTCGTGTTAGTTATGGGTTAAAGATTATTGGTTATCGCGCGTTTCAAATGACCAATGACCAACCCCAATACCGAATAACCCTTAACGAATAACGTATAACAAATAACCTTTTCCTTCAGTATGGAACGTTTCACCGGCCTCATTGGCATAGCGCTCATTTTCGGGATCGCATTTTTATTCTCGAACAACCGGAAAGCCATCAACTACCGATTGGTGCTGAGCGGTCTTGGCCTTCAAGCTGCGATCGCACTGCTGATATTGCGCGTGGATTTTGT
>DATDFI010000645.1:0-3503 GCA_036522695.1 Bacteroidia bacterium
GTAGGATTGGTACGCCCCGCTTCTATCCTGCGCAAGTTGGAACGGTCCATCTCCAGTTCATCGGCAAGTCGCGTTTGGGTATAACCCTTCTTCTTGCGGATGCGTGAAATGTTACGACCAAGCAGCATCAATAATATTTGCGGGTTCCTGTTCATCTAATTAAAAGATACAAAGGCACTATTTTTCCATAAAAGAAACGTTGTCATATTTGACAAAATTTCCATGGATATATTACTTTAGCTATTCAGTCATTTAAAATAACGCAAAGTTGCTCAAAATCGTGTACTAATGTCCCAGGAGGAAAAAGGAAGCACCGACACCATTGAATTTTACTGGCAGGAAAAACAAATCCTTCGCATTAACATTTGCCAGGGTGCCGAAATGGACCTCGAGCACAGCATGAAAAATTCAGTGGCGCTGGCCGACTTCACCGGGGGCCGCACGTATTACCAACTCGTTGATGCCCGTGCCGATTACACCATCACACCCGAAGCCCGCGATTACTCCGCAAAAGAAGAAGTGAAAAGTAAAGTGGCGGCACGTGCTGTTCTCATCAGCTCACTCGCAGCACGATTGGTCACCAACTTTTACTCAAAAAGTAATCCCGAAGAAAGAATACGGATCTTCGATAACGAAGAAAGTGCGCTGCAATGGCTGCGCGAATTAAAAGAAAAAGATGGCTTTTGAATCGTTCAGGCCAGCACCGTGCGGCTGATCACGATCTTTTGCACCTCTGTGGTCCCTTCATAGATCTGCGTGATCTTCGCATCGCGCATCAAACGCTCCACATGATATTCTTTCACGTAACCATAACCTCCGTGCACCTGCACCGCTTCGGTGGTCACTTCCATGGCCACGCGCGAAGCGAACACTTTTGCCATGGAGCCGGCCAGCGTATAATCGAGGTGCTTGTCCTTGAGCCACGCTGCCTTTAAGCAGAGCAAACGTGCCGCATCTATCTCCGTTGCCATATCGGCAAGTTTGAATTGTATGGCCTGGTGCTGCGAAATTGTTTTCCCGAATGCTTTTCTTTCTTTTGAATACGCAAGCGCTAATTCATACGCTCCCGAGGCGATGCCCAGGGCCTGTGAAGCAATTCCTATGCGCCCGCCTCCAAGTGTTTTCATCGCAAAAGTGAACCCGAACCCATCCTCTCCAATGCGGTTCTGTTTCGGCACCTTCACATCCGTGAACATCAATGAATGTGTGTCAGATCCGCGAATGCCCAGCTTATCTTCTTTTTTACCAACCTGGAACCCGGGCATTCCCTTTTCAACGATAAGGCAATTGATGCCTTTGTGCTTTTTATCAGGATGTGTTTGCGCCATCACCAGGTAAACAGAAGCGGAACTTCCGTTGGTGATCCAGTTCTTGGTGCCGTTCAATAAATAATGATCTCCCATGTCAACAGCCGTTGTGCGCTGCGAAGTGGCATCCGATCCCGCTTCGGGCTCGCTCAAACAAAAAGCGCCAATGATCTCGCCCTTGGCAAGCGGCACCAGGTACTTTTGCTTTTGTTCCTCGGTACCGAACTGCTCAAGTCCCCAGCACACCAGCGAATTGTTCACACTCATCACCACCGAACACGATGCATCCACTTTCGAGATCTCCTCCATCGCCAGCACATACGAGATGGTGTCCATCCCTCCTCCTCCGTATTTAGGATCCACCATCATGCCCAAAAATCCCAGCTTCCCGAGCTCTTTTATCTCCTCAACAGGAAATTTCTGGTGGGTATCACGCTCTATCACGCCCGGCTTCAATACGTTTTGTGCAAACTCGCGTGCCGCCTTCTGTATCATCAAATGTTCTTCGGTCAACTGGAAATTCATGTGCTTTCTTTTTAATTTTTAAGGGTAACAAACCTACTGATTTTAAAATTCATCTCAAAAAAGAAAACCATTTTGGAACGGCTTCGTTAAACAGCATCATTGCTGATGGGCCGTTGGTGGCGGCCTTCTGACCGGGTGCTGGAGGGACAACCTTATTTTTTACCTTGCACGGCAAATCATGGAAAAATATTCAGTGATCGGCCTTATGTCGGGCACCTCGCTCGATGGCCTCGATATTGCACATTGTGTTCTTATTCTCGAGAACGGCAAATGGAAATACACTATACGCTCGGCACAAACGCTGCTGTATCACCACGACTGGAAGCAGCGCCTGGCCGGGGCGCCTGCCCTGCGCGGCATTGATCTTTCTTTACTCAGCAAGGAGTACGGGCGCTTCATCGGCAAAACCGTGCTCGCTTTCGCGCGCAAACATCATGTGCGGCCGCTGTTCATCGCTTCGCACGGTCATACCGTTTTTCACCAACCGGATAAAAAGATCACCATGCAGATCGGTGACGGAGCTTCTATCGCAGCTGAAATGGGAATTCCCGTGGTATGTGATTTCCGTACGCTGGATGTGGCGCTGGGTGGCCAGGGCGCCCCCCTCGTTCCCATGGGCGATAAACTTTTGTTCAGTGAGTACACCGCCTGCCTCAACCTGGGTGGTATCGCCAACATCTCTTATGAAGAAGAAGGCGAACGCATCGCCTTCGATATTTGCCCGGTGAATATTATTCTGAATGAACTGGCGAATAAACTCGGCAAGGCTTACGACAGCAAAGGCCATTTCGCGCGCAGCGGCAAGCTCAACGAGGAAATGCTCGCTAAACTCAATGTGCTTCCCTTCTATCGCGTTAAGCCCCCCAAGTCGCTGGGTAAAGAGTGGCTCACTAAATATTTTATTCCCATCATCGATTCATTCGATATTTCCACAGAGGATAAGCTGCGCACGGTCACCGAACATGCCGCAAAGCAGATCGGGAAAGTATTCGGGCATATTCACTCCGAAACTCCCGTTTCCGTTTTGGTCACCGGTGGCGGTGCCTTTAATGATTTTCTTGTGGAACGCATGCGATCTTACACGCAGGCCAACATCGTTATTCCTGAAAAAGAGCTGGTCATGTTCAAAGAAGCGCTCATCTTCGCTTTCCTGGGTGTGCTGCGCTGGCGTAACGAAGTGAACACACTCAGGTCGGTAACGGGTGCTTCACACGATAGCAGCGGTGGTTGTATCTATCTCGCGAAATAGAGCCAGGCATTTCCCATGCCAGCTGACGAACCGGGAAATTCAGAAGATAGGACATGCGAAGTTTCTGAAAGGAAAACAACAAACATGCAGGTGGAAAGGCCAAATAAAAAAACCCGTTCATATAATGAGCGGGTTCTTTAAGCTGATCAGCGGATCACTTCACATCATAACGCTATCGCATCAAATGCACAAAGCCCTTGTTGGTCATCTTTTGCGCGTTCGGGTCGCAGCGTGATACATAGCTGCTGATCCAGTAGTAAACTCCGTCCGAGGCATCCTTGCCTTTTATCGTGCCATCCCATTGTGTATTGATATCACCCGAGCTGAATACCTGGTTGCCCCAGCGGTCATAGATCAGTATGCTGTAATCCTTCGCATAATATTCTATGAAGCGCTGAGAGGGTATGATGCCTGAATAAGGA
>DATDFI010000646.1:0-3040 GCA_036522695.1 Bacteroidia bacterium
GGGCGTGAATGTGCGCAAGGGAAGTTCGTTCACGGGCTTCAGCGTTCCCTGCGTGTTTGATTCAGCAGGAACCTATCAAATGATGGTTGGTTCCGAGAGCGGCTATCTTTATTATTATAAAAATATCGATGGAAATCTTTCCGGCAACTTCACGGTGGTTGACACTGCTTTTGAGAATATATGGCCGGGCATGCGTTCTTCTCCTCATGTAAAGGATATCACCGGTGATGGTTTGTTCGATCTTGTGGTAGGGAATTATTCGGGCGGTGTAGATTTTTACAAAGGCGATCTCAGCTTTGGCATTCACGATATTTCTTCTGCCAATTTCGAGTTCAATATTTTCCCAAACCCCGCCACTGACCAGGTGACCGTGAGTGTGCGGCCGGGCATCGTGGTGAAACAAATGGAATTTTCTGTTTATGATATTCTCGGTGGTTTAGTGAAGCAGTTGAGTGTTCCTTCATCCGAAAGGATGTTCAACCTTCCAACCACTGGTCTCGTCCCCGGAATTTACATCTGCAGGCTGAATGTGAACGGCTCTTACAAAATGAAAAAACTCATCATTGCAAAATGATCCTGATGAAAAAGAAAAAATATTTTATTGCTGCGCTCACATTTTCGCTCGCTGCATCCAGCATCATCACCAGCTGCCATAAGGATGAGCCGGCTGTTGATCTTGAATCGGGTGGGTTCCCGAACGCGGTGGGCAAGATCATTTTAGGTAAATGCGCGGTGAGCGGCTGTCACAATACGCAGAGTGCTTATGCCAATGCAGGACTGGATCTTTCGAGCTGGGATAAAATGTTCGAAGGTGGAAATGGCGGGGCCTGTGTGATCCCTTTTCGCCCCGATTTCAGCACGTGTATGTACTATGTGAACACCTTTCCTGAGTTCGGGGTTTCACTTACTCCGCGCATGCCTTACGAAAGAGAAGCCTTGAGTTATGATGAGGTGAAAACATTGCGCGACTGGATCGCGGAAGGTGCTCCTGATCGTGACGGCAAAATAAAATTTGCCGATGACCCCAACCGGAAAAAAATTTACGTCACCAACCAGGGTTGTGACGAAGTAGCGGTGATCGATGAGAAAACGAAGCTGGTGATGCGCTATATCCACGTGGGCAATAACAGCGCGATCGAATCTCCGCACCAGGTACGCGTTTCGCCCGATGGGCAATATTGGTACGTGGTGTTCATTAACGGTGATGCCATTCAAAAATACCGCACTTCCGATGACAGTTATGTGGGTGAAGCCAACATCACACATGGAAGCTGGAACACTTTTACGATCACAGCCGATTCCCGTTATGCTTACTGCGCGGATTGGACCTCACCCGGGCGCATTAAATACGTGGACCTGCAAAGCATGACCGTGCTGCAAACATATACGGGCTCCAATCTCATCGATTGGCCGCACGGCACTGCGGTGAATCCAACCAGCGACACGCTGTGGCAAGGTTCTTCGCAGGGAAATTTTATTTACCGCATTCTTGTTTCCGATCCTATCAATCCCTCAGCATTCGACAAGATCTCGGTAGATGGCCTGACACCCAATGGAGCGAATCAAACCCGGAATCCGCACGACCTTGTTTTATCACCTGACGGAAAAAAGGTCTATGTTACCTGTTCTGTTTCCAATGAAGTGCGCGTGATCAATGCTGCCGATACCAGCATCATGTCCGTGATCCCCACCGGCAATTACCCGCTCGAGTTTGCCTTTTCCACTTCCACTCCTTATGCTTTTGTTTCCTGCGAGGAGGACACCACGCTTTTCCCCGGTTATGGAAAGCGCGGCTGCATCACTGTGTTCAATTATCAAACCGACCAGTTTGTCGCGAACATCGATGCCGGCACTTACCAGCCGCATGGCATCGTGGTGGATGATGAAAAAGGATTGCTTTACATCGCCAGCCGCAATGTGAATCCCAGCGGACCGGCACCTCACCACAGTTCGAACTGCGGTGGCAAGAATGGCTACATTACCATTGTGGACATTCACACTTTGCAAAAAGTGGGAGGTTACCGCATCGAGCTTTCGGTTGATCCTTACACGATAGCGGTGCGGAGGTGACAGCTCATGAAAGCCGCCCGAGCGATTTATTGGGAGTGATCACAGGTTCATGTCAGCAAAAAACTCTTTAAGCTGCGTTTCAATATCTCGCATAAAAAAAGAGGTCTCTTCGTAAAGAGACCTCTTCATATCCTACAAACTATCTATTACTTCACTACCCTGGAAGTCATTATTCCATCACTTGTTTTCACGAGCACGAGGTAAATTCCAGAGGGGAGCCTGCTTACATCGGCATTCACTGTTCCATTTTCCAGCTTCAGTCGCATCATAAGCTCTCCCAAAGCATTGTAAACTTCGGCATATTCCGCTCCTGCATCCATAACGGAGATAGTTACGTTGTCCGATGCAGGATTGGGATAGACCGAGAGTGAAGAATTTGGATCAAAGGATGTGCTTGTTCTCCATCCCGGATCTTCCTGCAAGGGAGTTGTGAGGTTGCATACGGGGCCGAAAGCTCCCCAAACACCTCCAACATATGCCGATACCGAAACGCTATAGGTTTGTCCAAGTTGTATACCCGTAGCACTGCTAACAGTAAAATAAGTTGACTGGCTTCCTTTAACAAATGTCATATTATACGACAGTGAGGTATTTACAAAATTATAACGATAGTTAGTAGCACTGGGAACCTGGATACATTGGATCTGTTGACTCAGGCTGGTTAAAGTCGCCCCGCACCAGGTAGGAGTTAACTGGGTGGTAACTGCAGCCGGTGTAGTTAAATTACAAATGCTGCCATACGAATTCCACACTCCTCCAACATAAGCCGCCACTTCAACCGTATAGGTTTGCCCGTATTGAAGGCCTGTGGCATTGCTTACCGTAAAATAGGTAGATTGACTTCCGCGTGTAAATACCTGGTTGTATCCCAGTGCTGAATTGATGAACCGGTACCGGTAATCAGTGGCTCCGCTGACCAGCACGCACTGGATCTGGTCACTCATGCTGTTTAGCGTTGCACCGCACCACG
>DATDFI010000647.1:0-6299 GCA_036522695.1 Bacteroidia bacterium
ATTAGTAACCCCAGTGTAATAGGAGCCATCCGCACACAGAAAAATATAAACACCCAATCGTTTCATATAAAATTTTTCAGCAAGATTGTGGGCTGTCATGCTGAGCACTTCTACTCCGCTCAGTACAGGCCAGTCGAAGCATGTGGCGCTGGCCTTGTTTCCCGCTTAGCGAGACTCTGCGATCCCTGCGGCTATTTTTCAACCCTTCAAATTCCTTTTCCTGTTCTGTTGGTAATCCTCAAAGATCAATTGTCCCAATCCTTTTAATCCTGTATAAAATGCCTTACCCTGGTTGGCTTCAGTGAACTGTTCCACGAAACGCTGCAGGTAGGGGTCCTGCGCGATCATGAATGTGGTGATGGGGATGCGCAGCCTGCGCGCGAGGCGTGCGCTGGCGTAACATCGTTCGGTAATGAGCGGGTCCAAACCAAAACTGTTGAAATAATATTCACCGCTCGGCTCACGCAAACAGCTCGGCTTCCCATCGGTGATCATGAAAATTTGTTTGTTCGAATTTTTCTTCCTGCGCAAAATATCCATCGCGAGCTCCAGTCCCGCCACGGTGTTGGTGTGGAAGGGTCCCACCTGCAGGTAGGGAAGGTCCTGTATGGAGATGGGCCAGGCATCGTTCCCGAAAGCGATGATGTCGAGGGTATCTTTTGGATAGCGTGTGCTGATGAGTTCCGCCAAAGCCATGGCCACTTTTTTTGCGGGCGTGATGCGGTCCTCACCGTACAATATCATGCTGTGACTTACATCTATCATCAGCACGGTGCTCATTTGCGCTTTGAAAAAAGTGTCTTCAACCACCAGGTCCCTCTCGTGCAGTTGAAAAGAACCGATGCCATTATTCACCTGCGCGTTGCGCAGAGTTTCCGTCATGGAAATGAGTTCGAGCGGGTCACCGAAATTATAGGAGCGGAATTCTCCCGTGTGCTCATCACCGCGACCGGCATATTTGGTGCGGTGGTTACCGCTATTGCCTCGTTTTAAATTCCCGAAGATCTGTTCCAGCGCACTCTGCCTGATCTCGCGTTCCATTTTGGCGGTGATGCCTATACCACTGCCCTTCCCATCCTTGCCATCCCCGCCTTGCGGCTCCTCGCGGATGAATCCTTTTTTCTTCAGGTCTTCAATAAAATCTTCAATGGTGTACTCGGGTGTGGTGAGATTGTATTCCTGGTCGAGCTGGCGAAGCCAATCAATAGCTTCGTCAAAATCACCGGAGGTATGCAGGATAAGTTCTTTGAAGATGCCGAATAGCTTATCGAAGGGACTTTGCTCCGGGGGCGTATATTTTTTAAAGATGAATTTTTGAGACATGGAATTTTTTCGCGGGTACTTTAAAGTTACGGAAATAATTTGTTGGGAGGGGTTGTGCGGTGGGACTCGGGGAGGCTATTGCGCAAGGGAAATTTCCGGTGGGCCGTTGGGGCGGGGAAAATCGATTAGGTATTTTTCAATGTCGATGCAGGAGATTTTGGACTGGGATTGTAAAGGATTAGACCTTGCAACTATTGCAAAGCGGATTGTTAATCGTTGTCGCCAGGTAAGTATTTTTGCCGCACTTATGACAGAAATTTTCTTTGTAATAGGGGTTTTCCCAATAACTCCATTCATCGTAGCACCGATAACAATAGGGTTTTTGAGCATTTAAAGGGATTGACCAGGAGCATCGGATGCATTTTCCCTTCAATCCATTTGAAATGGCAAAAGTTGGGGTTTGTGGAATTTCATAAGACCAAGGCTCACTATTCTTCAATATTTCCTTTCCCTCCTTTATTGCACGCTGATAGATCTCAGGATTTTCATTTCTATCGAAGCTTACACCAAACTCAACATTATTGGATTCTGAAACTTGGGAAAGATTCATTGAGGAGATGACCAGGCTTTTGTCACTATAAAAGAGTTTTGCGTGAAGGTCACGATAAAAGCGAATTTTGCAGTTGTTTATTTCTTTTAGTGCCTTTATGGTTTCCGGAGACCCATTTGTCACTCCCAACACAAAATAGATCTTCACGTCTCTGTTACTTGCCTCACGAAGTTTTTTAATATAATAAGCATCGATTTTTAGGCTAAAACTGAAAAGGCAAATGAATTCTTCAGCATTTTTAATTAGCTGTTCGAGCTCGGAGGCGATTTGTTTTGTGGAAAGGAATTGGGGCATAGGTTTCAGAAGCTTATAGATTTATTTGAAACTGCGTTCTTTTTGTTTTTATAAGCTTTTCTAATTCTTTTAATGTAAGCAAATGATACGATGGAGTTTCAGCATGCAAACAAACAAAACAAAAAGAAAATTGTTCTCCCAATCTCTCTGCGAGATCAAATTCATTTTGGGTTGCTCCGAAAAAAAATCCTTTCGGACTTGAAATCAACCTTTTCTTTGTTGTCTTCAGTTCAACCAGCTTTATCTTACTCACATTTCTTACATGTATTTTCTCCTCGGAATTAATATGACCCGGCACAAGAAACAAATCAAATGCACGAGAATAAGTAATAGGCAAATTAAGCAATTCCAAAATCCTCTTTCTTCCTTCCTTGGTTGGAAGTAGAAAGCCCTTATTCACTCCCATTAAATATATGATGGCCTCATCCTCAGAAGCATTATTCTTAAGAGTTATGGTATAGGAATGTTTGCCCGCCATCAGAAAAAATCTTTCTCAGAAATTTTTAATGCTCTTGCAAGCTTTTCCACAATGGTAATGGAAACGTTTCTCTCACCCTTTTCAATACTGGGAATATACGTTCTGTCAATTTCAGCCATATTTGCAAGCTGTTCTTGAGACAATCCGGCTTTTTTCCTGAATTCACGAAGACGCTTGCCAAACTTTTGTTTAATGTCCATATTGGTAAAAGTCTCTTATCCCCGACAATCGTACAACGGACAATTGTCTACATTTGCGAGATAAAACAACTACGCATGAAGAAGATTACCTCTGTTGACGAGCTGAAAGAAGCGGCTACCGCAAAGAATGGAGAAATGAAAGCATTCTTTGTTGCCCTGGAAAGCATTCTTAGAAGTTCAAAAGAGATAAGATATCATCCCCAAACCAAAACATTCGATGTGCTTAGTTTAGTAGACGGAGTATTTTTTGAAGGCCTTACGGAAGATGAATTGAAAAGAAAAACAAATATCCTTTGGGCAATTGAGAATGGAAATTTTTATGAGGAGTGAACCCCTCCCTTTTCTCCTATATTTGTAATTCTTTGCATTTTGTAAATATTTGCACCCATGAAAGACAAACTCCAGCTCCTCTCCGATAAAATAGCCGAGGCCCAATTGGGCGGAGGACAAAAGCGCATCGACAGCCAGCATAAAAAAGGCAAACTCACCGCACGCGAACGCATACACTTTTTGCTGGACGAGGGCAGCTTTGAAGAGATAGGCATGCTGGTGACCCACCGAAGCAATGATTTTGGCCTGGAGAAGGAGAAATATTTGGGCGATGGAGTGATCACCGGCTATGGGACTATTAACGGAAGACTGGTGTATGTTTTTTCGCAGGACTTTACCGTGTTCGGTGGCTCACTCTCGGAAACACATGCCGAAAAGATCTGCCGTATCATGGATCTGGCCATGCAGAATGGCGCACCCGTGATAGGCCTTAACGACAGCGGTGGCGCTCGCATACAGGAAGGCGTTGTGTCACTAGGCGGCTATGCCGATATTTTTTACCGCAACACCATCGCTTCGGGTGTGATCCCGCAGCTGAGCGCGATCATGGGCCCTTGCGCGGGTGGTGCCGTGTACTCACCCGCCATCACCGATTTTATTTTGATGGTGGAAAATACATCTTACATGTTCGTGACCGGTCCCAACGTGGTGAAGACCGTTACGCACGAAGAAGTTACTTCCGAAGAATTGGGCGGAGCGAGCACCCACTCTACCAAGAGCGGGGTCACGCATTTTAGCTGCGCCAACGAGGTGGAGTGCATCAACACGCTCAAGCGCCTTTTGAATTACATCCCGCAAAATTGCGAGGACGAGCCGCCCACCGCTCCTTACGATGGCGGTAGTGAAAAGCGCCCGGACCTCAATAAAATAATTCCCGCCAACCCCAACCAGCCCTACGATATGCGCGAGGTGATAACAGGTGTGGTGGATGAAAATTCATTTTGCGAAGTGCATAAAAATTTTGCGGAGAACATTGTAGTGGGCTTTGCGCATTTGGCCGGCCGCAGTATAGGCATAGTGGCCAACCAACCCGCATTCCTTGCCGGGGTCCTCGATATCAATTCCTCTAATAAGGCTGCGCGCTTCGTTCGCTTCTGCGATTCCTTTAACATTCCGCTCCTGGTTTTTGAAGATGTGCCCGGCTTCCTTCCCGGTACCGACCAGGAATGGAACGGCATCATTAAAAACGGTGCGAAGCTTTTGTATGCTTTCTGCGAAGCCACTGTTCCCCGTGTAACGGTGATCACGCGTAAGGCTTACGGGGGCGCGTACGATGTGATGAACAGCAAGCACATCGGTGCCGACATGAACTTCGCCTGGCCCACGGCTGAGATAGCGGTGATGGGAGCTAAGGGAGCGGCTGAAATTATTTTCAAGAACGAGATCGCTGCCGCGAAGGACAAGGAAAAAAAGTGGAAAGAAAAAGAACAGGAATACAACGAGACCTTTGCCAACCCCTACCGTGCGGCCGAGCGTGGTTTCATTGATGAGGTGATCGTTCCTGAAGACACCCGTGAGAAACTCATCCGCGCCTTCGACATGCTCAAGAACAAAGCGGCCAAGCTGCCGAGGAAGAAGCACGGGAATATCCCATTGTAAAAAGTAGCAAGTGGCACGAGGCAGGAAGGCCGATTGGAAACCCCTGCTTACTGCTGCTGCCACGGTCACTTCTTTTAACGATTTGCATATTCCAACTATTTAAACTATGTTTGGTATTACGTTTAAAAACGACCCCCACATGAAGAAGATCTTCACTCTTATCCTGTTATCGGCAGTAGTGTTCAATTCGTGCAAAAAACCTGCACCCACAACTCCCGAATTCACCAACGTATCCACTGAACGTAAGTCGCTCATGTTCGACTTTACCGGCCTGCAATGCGGCATTTGTGCCGGCATGCTGCCGAGCTGGAATGCCATGCTTGGCGATCACCAGTACAATGCTATCGGTCTCTCCGTTCACTGCGGGGTACAGGATTCGCTCGACAACAACTTCACCCTTTGGATGGCCAATTATTTTAACGTGACCGGAACTCCGAGCTGGGCCGAAGGCAAGAATATGACCCTCGACACTTACGACAATATGAAGTCGTCAATGGAAACCACCGTTAAGCAAAAAGCAGATATCGGCATAGGGGTGATCCGTTCGCTGTCCGGGACCACTATGAGCATTAAGACTCACACCGTTCTCTTCAACGACCTGAGCGGTGATTATAACATCGCGGTGTACGTGATCGAGAATGGTGTTCGCGCAGTGCAGATCAGCACGGTGATGACCCATAACGATGTGCTTCGCGGAGGCGCTAACGGCATGTTCGGCACTTCGCTCTTCAGCGGGGCCCAAAGCAAAGGACAAACGTTCGACCAGACCTTTACCTATAATATAGGAACACAGGGTACTGATTATGTGAATGCAGCCAACCTACGTGCAGTAGTGGTGGTGTATCGCATGAACGGCACCGATCCCAAAGAAGTGATCAACTGCAACGAAAACTGATCGTTGACCTGATAGAAATGAAAAGGAGCTCCGCACGGACTCCTTTTTTATTGAATGGTATTTTATGAAGCGGACCTGGATCTTTTTCTTTCTACTCCTTATTGTTACTTCCCTTTCGGCAAAGCCGAAGAATATTTACCGCCTGAGGGTGGCGTATAAAAAGAAGCAGTATGCTTTCGGTCTCGGTCCGGGTTTCGGGTGCATGATCTATCCAAACGGTAATGACTACCTGATGTACGGAACGGTGACCTCCGACAATTCATTCCCCATCACCTTTACAGCTGAATATGCTTACAACAGTTTTATCGGCATAGGAGTGTTTTACAATCATTACACTTCGCAGATCGAGGTGACCGATAATACCGATCCGCAAAACAAGAACGGTTTCGATTACAAGTCCAACACGATCATCGTGCGTGGTTCGTATCATTTATATCTCGGCCACTCTTATTTCTGGCTCGATCCTTATGCCGCAGCCGGAATAGGGTTCCAGGCGCTCTCGAACCGTCCTTTCGGTGACAACAACATTTTTGAACCCAACAAAAGCAGCTTCGCCTGGCAGGTGGTGGGAGGGTTCAATATTTATCCCATGCAAAACATAGGGGTATTCGTTGAAGCGGGCTTCGGTGT
>DATDFI010000648.1:0-13094 GCA_036522695.1 Bacteroidia bacterium
GAGCCAGTACACGGCCCCATTGGGATCGCTTCCCCGCATGGATTTGATAAAAGCCGAAATGATATCATAATGCTGTTCGCCCGATTTATCATACATCGCCATGTTCTGCTGAACGATGCTCAACACTTTTTCATTCGTGATAACGATGCTTTGCCCGTGAAGCGCATTCACCACCAGTTCGAGTGCATTCAATAATTTGCGCGCATCACCTCCCGAAACCCGGAGCAGGGCCTCGTATTCTTTGATCTCGATGCTTTTCTTCCTGAGGGCCTCGTCTTTTTTGATGGCATGTTCGAGCAGGGTGATGAGCTCATCTTTTTCGAGCGAGCGTAAAATATAAACCTGGCAGCGCGAGAGTAATGCCGAGATCACTTCGAAGGAGGGATTCTCGGTAGTGGCGCCCACTAAAGTAATGTCACCTTTTTCCACTGCGCCAAGTAACGAGTCCTGCTGCGCTTTACTGAAGCGGTGTATCTCATCGATGAAAAGGATGGGCGGGTTCCCGGCAAATAGTCCCTGGCTGCGCGACCTTTCAATGACCTCGCGAATATCTTTCACTCCCGAATTGATGGCGCTGAGTGCGTAGAATGGCCGTTTCAATTGGTGGGCGATGATGCTTGCAAGTGTTGTTTTTCCAACACCGGGCGGTCCCCACAGGATCATAGAAGGCAAAATGCCATTCTCGATCGCGTTGCGCAAAATTGCCCCTTCACCCACCAGGTGCTTTTGCCCGATGTAATCATCGAGTGTGGTGGGACGCAGGCGTTCGGCAAGAGGAGCAGTGGCCATGATGCAAAGGTAGGTATAAAGGATAAAAGGTATAGAGGTATAAGGGCGGGGGCTGGGTAAATCGGTTAAGAAAAACCGGGATGGCGATCCAGCGAAGCGCTGCCGCACCGCTTCAAAAGTGATGCCCGACCAGCACGTTCACCAATTCCACAAGAATGAGAAAAATGATCACCAGCTCCAGGGTATTACTGGTCTTGTGCTGCACCAGCTCGGTGAAGATCCCGAGATTACCTTCCACGATCTTCAACGTGTATTCGATCTCGCGAAAACGGGTGTTGATGTCGAAGGTTTTCACCATTCCGTTGTTCACTTTGTCCAGGTATTCGTTCTCCCACACAATATCAGGCACATCAAAAATGTAAAGGTTATCGATGATGCGGTTCTTCACATTAAGCGCCTTGCCTATGAAACGAAGCAGGTTCTTGCGGGAGATCTTCAGCTTGCCGAACTGTTCCAGCTCCGTAGTGAACTTTACGGTCTCATCCAGTAAATTCTGAGAGAGGTCGGTATAAAAATCGAGGAAGGCCGACTGCGCTACGTTCAGCATAATGATGCGCACCACATCAGGGCTTATCTCGGGAACGAAAACATCGTTATAAGAAAAACTAAGTTCCTTTTCAGTGTGAATGAGAATGTCTTCCTTGTACTGGTTCTCGAGCACGTTCACCGAAAACTGTTTTACATAATCGATGATCTTGCTGATCTCGATCTCCCCAAAATTCGCGAACACCACCACCCCATAGCTCAAAATGTAAATGGAGCTTCCGTTCTTGTTGTAATAAAAAAGATCGGTGGAAGAGCTGGAGAAAACTTCCGCCTTGTAAGCCGATTTGAACTTTTTGATATTGATCTGCTCGGCAACCTGGTATGCGATGACCTTGATCATATGATTTTCACTCTACAATTTAAGGAAAAGAGAGTGGATATTCTCGCTTGTGGAAAAATCGGAAGGGGCTGAGGCAGAGCCGGTCAATTCACCAGCTCCTTTTTTGCATCAGAGAATCCATCGAGCAGTAAAGGATTTTTCACCCGTTCTTTCAATAAGGCATATTCCAGCACCTCGTTCATGTTCGATACATAATGGAAGGTGAGGCCCCTTAAATATTCAGGCTTGATCTCTTCCACGTCTTTTTGATTGTCACGGGAAAGGATCACTTCTTTGATGCCGGCACGTTTGGCCGCCAACAGTTTTTCTTTTATGCCGCCAACCGCCAGCACACGTCCACGCAAAGTGATCTCGCCTGTCATCGCTAAATTCTTTTTCACTTTTCGCTGTGTAAAAGCTGAGGCAAGTGCCGTAAGCATGGCGATGCCTGCGCTGGGCCCATCCTTGGGAGTGGCGCCCTCGGGCACGTGCAGGTGAACATTCCAGTTCTCGAACACATCGGGTTTTATACCGATAAGGCCGGAATGGGCTTTGATAAATTCGAGCGCGATGGTAGCCGACTCCTTCATCACATCACCGAGGTTACCGGTGAGCGTGAGTCTTCCGCCTTTACCCTTGCTCATGCTGAGCGAGGTTTCAATGAAAAGAATATCTCCTCCCACGGGTGTCCATGCCAAACCGGTCACCACACCGGCAACATCATTACCCTGGTACTTATCTTTTTCGTGCGCGGGGCCCAGGATCTTGGTGATCTCTTTCTCGCCCGGGCTTAGCTTGTATTTTTCATCCATGGCAATGCTCTTGGCCACGTAACGAATGACCTTCGCGATCTTTTTTTCGAGCAACCGCACGCCCGATTCGCGCGTGTAATTTTCAATGATGTATTCGATCACCGGATCGCTGAGCGATAATTGCTTCGGTTTAACGCCATGTTCTTCCAGTTGCCTGGGAAGGAGGTGTCGTTTGGCGATCTGTATCTTTTCTTCCACGGTATAGCCGCTCACTTCAATGATCTCCATGCGATCGAGCAGGGCGGGCTGGATAGTGGTGAGCGTATTGGCTGTTGCAATGAACATCACCTTGCTCAGGTCGAATTCAAGTTCCACGAAATTATCGTAAAAGGCGCTGTTCTGCTCCGGGTCTAAAACTTCGAGCAGGGCAGAGGAGGGGTCGCCATGAAAATCATTTCCCACTTTATCGATCTCGTCCAGTACAAAAACAGGATTGGAGGATTGCGCCTTCTTTAAATTCTGCAACACCCGCCCGGGCATTGCCCCTATATACGTTTTGCGGTGTCCGCGTATCTCCGACTCATCTTTCAATCCGCCCAGTGACATGCGCACGTACTTGCGCCCCAGCGCTTCGGCAACTGATTTTCCCAATGAAGTTTTTCCTACACCCGGAGGCCCGTACAAACAAAGTATGGGCGCTTTCATATTTCCTTTTAGCTTTAGCACTGCCAGGTGTTCGAGTATGCGCTCTTTCACTTTTTCCAAACCGAAATGGTCGCGGTCCAGGATCTTCTTTGCTTTCTTAAGGTCGAAACTATCCACGGTATAATCGCTCCAGGGAAGATCGAGCAGGGTTTCAAGGTAATTGGTTTGAATGGAATACTCAGCGGCATTAGGATTCATGCGCTGCAGCTTTTTCAGTTCTTTGTCGAACGTTTCGGCCACTTGTGCGGTCCACTTTTTATTTTTCGCCCGCTCCTTCAACTCATCCACTTCCTGCTCAAAACTGCTGCCGCCCAGTTCTTCCTGGATGGTTTTCATCTGTTGATGCAGGAAATATTCACGCTGCTGCTTGTCAATATCACTTTTTACTTTACTCTGGATCTGGTTCTTCAGTTCCAGCATCTGCAACTCCTTGGTCAAATGCCCCAGCACCTGGTTGGCCCGTTCCTTCAGGTTCGCCATTTCCAAAAGGCGCTGTTTTTCTACCACCGGTGTGTTGAGGTTGGAAGAGATAAAATTCACCAGGAAAGAAGGGCTTTCGATATTCTGGATGGCGAAGCCTGCTTCCGAAGGAATGTGTGGAGACATTTTGATGATCTGCAGCGACATATCTTTGAGCGTGCTGATCAATGCCTGGAATTCTTTATCGCCAGGGGCGGGTTTGTCCTCGTGGAAGGGTGATACTTTCGCTATCATGAACGGCTCGTGCTGCACCAATTCCTTCATCTCGAAACGCTTTTTGCCCTGTATGATCACGGTGGTGTTCCCATCGGGCATCCGGAGCATTTTCAAAATATAGGCTACCGTTCCTATCTTATTGATGTCGTTCACCCCGGGATCTTCTATTTTATCGTTCTTCTGCGAAACAACGCCCACTGTTTTATTACCCTTATTCGCGTCTTTGATAAGTGTGATGGATTTATCGCGGCCCACCGTAATGGGGATCACCACACCGGGAAAAAGCACGGTGTTACGTAACGGCAATATTGGCAGGGTCTCGGGTATCTGTTCCGAGTTAAGCTGGTCCTCTTCTTCCGTGGTGAGCAGGGGAATAAGCTCCTGTTCGTCATCATTTATCGCGTTGAACCCTACATTATCAAGATCAGGAAATTCTTTCATACAATTCTGTTGTTGCGAAAAGAACAGTCAATACATATGCCAAGGGCTTTTTGCGGACAAACTGTCACCACCCAATACAGGCATTCACGAAGTTAAGGCTTTTTAAGATGGCCGAAAAGTAAAGTCGTTGAGAGGGATTATATTGTCGGTAAAAGGAGGTTCACCCTCCCGCTTTTTTTGCTTTGTACCCGGCAGCCAGCAATAATTTCAATACTTTATCACGGTGATCGCCCTGCAATAAAATATTTCCATCTTTTACGCTACCGCCCACCCCGCATTTTTGCTTAAGCATTTTCCCAAGTGCCTCCAGGTCGTCCTCGCTGCCCACAAAATCCGAAACACGCGTAACCACCTTTCCACCACCCAGCCTGTCGAGCCAAATGCGCAACACCTGCTCGCCCGGCTTCAGGGTTTCCTGCTGCTCTTCGGGCTCGTGCCGGTATTCGAAATTTTTATTGGTGGAGTAAACAACACCGGAAGGTTTTTGCTTTTTCATGATTTAACTGGCTTACGATACAAAATTAGCGATTCGGCTTCTGAATTTTGCTGTGGTGCAGGTAAAACAGATCGAACACAGGTTGCTATCCGCACTTTTATTTCACAACCACTTTCAGTGATAAAGGCTCCACTTTTATTTTTATTTCACGTCCCACCAGCACGGGCTCCCCGTCAATGTGAGCGGTTTCGGCTGTTTGCTTCACCATCACTTCTTTGGCTTGCAAGGTTTCCAGGTACCTCGAGTTGTGCATCTTTTTGGTGAAGAGTCTCCAGGTGAGTCCCGCCACTTTACTGATGTGAAAATCCCGGAGTATGCACACATCCATCAATCCATCACCTATATCGGCATTGGGGGCAATGGCAGCGTTATTCCCGTATTGCGACCCGTTGGCGAATGAAATAAGGAGGGCTTCACGTTCTATTTTTTTTCCGTCCAGCGTCAATTCATATTTCTGCGCCCTGTACCCGGGGTATTCACGCAAAAAAACTTTCACGTAGCTCGAGAACCCTCTTTTCCCGAAACGCGCGAACTCCCAGCCTATATGCGCATCAAAGCCAATCCCTGCCATCCCGAAAAAACGTTCATTATTCATCTTCACGGTATCGATGGACATGATGCGGCCTTCGTTGATCACCTGCATTGCTTTTTCAAGTTTCATGGGAATGCCGAGATGCCGGGCCAGCCCGTTACCCGAGCCGGTGGGTAAAATCGCCATGGCGGTATTTGTTCCCACAAGTCCTTTCCCCGTTTCATTCACGGAGCCATCACCGCCAACAGCCACCACCACATCAAAATCATTTTGCGCGGCTTCCGATGCGAGCGCGATGGCATGCGCGCGGGCCCTGGTGTAGGCTATGGAAGGTTCGTATTTTTTCTTATCGAGATACCTGTCGATGAGCTTCTCGATCACTTTTTGCCGGCCCACTCCCGAAATGGGATTCACGATGAAGAGAATGCTCTTTTTCATCGGGCATTCATTTGGTTGTGGATAAGACTGTAATTGTATTGCTGGATGAACGCTTCCAGTTTTTTCTCCAGCTCTTCACGCAACGCTTTATCCTGCGGATCATTCATTTTGTTATTCTTTAAAACGCTGTCCTGCGAAAAATTAAAAAGGCCAATGGTCTTCTCCCCATCGAACTGCAGCTGCCAACCATGCGTGGTAATGGCGTAAATATTACTGATGTAGTTGATCGCGTTGCTCGTGCTGTCGGAGGGGCCGGGCAACACCTCGTGGGTATGTCCCATTGCAAAATAAGGCTCATCATAATGCAAAAGATGCAGGATCATGGGCATGATGTCGATGTGCTGCACCACCTCGTGATTCACCCCGGTGAAGGCGGGGTTGCCGGGCATGTAAAAGATCACCGGCACCTGGAAAAGCCCAACGCGGTTGGAGTAGAACGGATCAGCGGAGGGGCCGGTGTGATCGGCAGTAAGCACAAATAAAGTATTGCTGAACCAGGGCATTTTCGAAATTTTATTGAAAAATTTCTCCAGCGAATAGTCGGTGTAGCTGATGCTCTTGTGAATGGGAAGTATCCCGTCATCCGGGAACCTGGTTTTGTATTTATCCGGGACAGGGAAGGGGTGGTGCGAGGTGAGGGTAAACAATGCGGAGAGAAAGGGTTGGGGCTGCTTGTTCATCTCATCGCCTACGCGCAAAAAAAACTCCTCGTCCCAAATACCCCAGTTACCATCGTAATCATTTTCGTTACCGTACTCGGTGCGACCAAAGTATTTATCGAATCCGGCCGTACTGCAAAAATCGGTGAAGCTCATGGAGCCATTGGTGGCCCCGTGGTAAAAGGTGCTGTTATAGCCTTTTTTCTTCAGCAGGCTGGCAAGGCTGTTGATAGAATTGGTACCATAGGGGGAAGTGATGAATGCCTCGTTCATCAATGCGGGAATACCTGCAGTTATGGCGGGAATTCCTTCAATGGATTTTTTTCCATTGGAATATGCATTATCAAAAACGACAGAATGCCTGATGAGGGAGTCCAGGAAAGGGGTGCAGGTTCTTCTGCCGGATAGCGCCCCGATATATTCTTTCGAAAAACTTTCCATCATGATCACCATCACATTCATTTTCCGGAAGCCCCCGGTGTCGGCCGGGTGAATGGGGTTGATGTATTTGCTCAACTCGCTTTGGGGCAGGAATTTCTTTTCCTCGAGCTGATCCTGGTCGTAAGATTTCATGATGGTAAATGGCGTGTTGAGCACGATAGGGATGTTCTTTACGCTGGTATATTGTGCGGCCGACACTATGGTGATGGGAATAAGCTGGAATCCCCCGCGAAATCCAAGCACCGCCAGGCCGGTCCCGAAAAGGAAGACCAGCGTTTGGATCATATGGTCTTTCAATGAATAAGATCCTTTATCTTCTTTTGCTTTTATTTTTTTGTAGGCCCAGGCCATCAACCATATCATCCCGCCAAAAACGAAGAACATATACCAGTATTCCTTAATAAAAGTGGGCAGGAGCCTTCGTGTATCATTACCGGCACCTATAAAACTAAAAAGATCGAAGGTGGATCGCTTCAGCGTAAAGCGATAATATATCATATCTATAAAGTTAAAAATCAATGATATAGAATTAGTTATTAAGAATAAAAGTTTAAGTATTTTTTGATACCGGCTCCTGTTCCTTGAAGCGAGGGGAAATAGGCTGAGCAGTATAAAGAGGGAATTAATGGCGATTATGGCGGAAAGGTCGAAACGAAGGCCGGCAAGCATGGCTTCCATTAATTCGGTGAAGCCGGTACCCGGGAAAAGATCATGATTGAGTATAAAAAAAAGAAGCCTGCACAGGGTGAATGCCAGCATCACCAACCCCAGTCTTTTAAGGAGGACAAAAAAATGAGCGAGACCGGGAAGCATGGTGGCAAAAATAACAAAAGCCCAATCATTGATTCAGGAAATGGGACAATGGACCACGGATTGGGTGTTGGATCCTAATATCCAACATCCTGGGGTCCGAAATCTCATTGGTGCGTGTAGGTGGCCCGTGCGGTGGTGGTCACCGAGTTCACGGTCATTTGGTAATCGATCACAATAACTGTGGGACTTCCTCCAGCCGTTCCGTTTGCAGGAGTGATGAACGTGTGCAGTTGCAGCGGGCTACCGCAGTTCACATTTTGCGAGGGTACCGTTATTCCTGTTCCGCTGTTGATCACATCCATGTAAATCGCTCCGAAAGCCTGGTCCGCAAAGCGGGTGGTGAATAAGCGATCATTTACCGTATTGGATGTCGTAATACTATCGTAGTAGGAGGTTGTGGTACCGCTGCCCCATACACTGTCCTTTACAAGGTATGAACCCCGCAAGGCTGAAGAACGATTACGGACATAAACATAACGGTCGGCCGTGCCCTCGTTGCCCGTATTATCGAAAACAGAGTAATGTACTATGTATGTTCCCGCCAACGCAGTATTAACCGGGTTATCCACTTCCATAAGGCTGCTTAGATCACCATCTCGGTCATCGTTTGCGGTTGCTCCCGCATCGGTATAGCTGTCGCCAATAACGAGGTTCACATTACCTCCGTTAATGGTGATCACCGGGGGAGTGGTATCTTCCTTTTTACAGGAGTTCAACAGTAGTCCAAGCGAAAGGCCGGTTATCGATATGAGCGTTGATGTTATGCGCATTTATGTTTACAAAGAAACGAAAAGAGGCCTTTTTATTTTGCTAACGCCTAAAAATACACAAGCCTCCTGTTAAGGAGGCCTGTGCAAGCAAAAATTCTTTACTGGTTATTGCTGGGTCATGGTTGTGCGTGCATCGGAGAACACGCTGTTTGTCGAATCAATATCATGGTAATCGAACGTGATCACGTAAGTAGAAGGATGAGTGATGGTCGGGTTCATTACCGAAGTGTTATAGCTGAAGTTGTGCAGTGCAGAAGGTGATCCTACGTTACCGCTCCAACCGTACGAAGAGTTACGCAAAGGGTTCTTCGCGATAGGAGTTACGAGTGTGGTAAGGCTGGGAGCTACGTCAAGAATGCAGTTAGCATTTTGGTAGTTACCGAACTTGGTCACGAAAATACGTCCGTTCACAGTTGAAGAGATAGTAACCACATCAGTGTAGTTAGATACAGATCCACCCCAAACGCTGTCCTTAACATTGTAATTTCCGGCCAAAGCAGCAGCCTGGTTGCTTACGGTCACGGTACGGTCGGCAGTTCCTTCGTTGCCCGCCTTATCGGTAACCGAGTAGTGGATGGTATAGGTACCGGCAGAGTTGCTGTTAACGGTACCTGAAACAGTAATGGAAGAGGTAAGGTTGCCGTCCTCGTTGTCTTCAGCGGTGGCTCCTGCATCAACCCAGGTGGTTCCGAGGTAAATAGCATCGTTACCGCTAACCAGTGTGATCACGGGAGGGGTAGTGTCGGCCTTTTTACAGCCGGTAATGATCAAAGCACCTGCTGCAAGAGCAATGGTGGCAATAGTGAGGATCTGTTTTTTCATGTTTGGATTTGTATTTGGGTTTAACAATGTTTTTTTCCGGGGGATTCAATAATCATGCAAAAGTATTCCTTTTGGCCTAAAAACAAAAAAAATTTTGGGAATGTGGGAAAAAATATACCTTTGCGCCCGGTTAACCAAAAAACTTACACCTACAATGAAAAAAACATTAACACTTGTTGCCCTTGCGGGAATGTTCGCATTCTCATCATGTGGCCCCAGCAAAGAAGAGCTGGAGAAAAAACAAAAAGCTCATGATGATTCTGTTGCTCATGTGAACGACAGCATCGCCAATGCAAACAAGATGAAGGCTCAGCAGGATTCCATTGACAATGCAAAAAAGATGATGGAAGAAAAAGAGAAAATGCGCCAGGATTCTATCCGCGTAGCTGATTCTCTTGCACACGCAAAAGGTCCCAAAAAGAGCGGTGGCACAAAGCCTCCTCCTCCCAAAGAGATCAAGCACACCACTGCTCCCAAGGGCAAAGGTTAATATAGCTTAAGCGTAATCAATAAAGGAGAGTATAACAGCTCTCCTTTATTATTTTTGTACTCTTCAATGATCAGGATAAGCGGTTTTTGTTTGTTGCTTTCTGTTTTGCTTTCGGCTTGCGGGTCGGGCGGGGAGGACCACTCTTTGCGCCAGAAGGCGGTGAAGGATTCCCTTCGGAGGGTGGATTCACTGGCGAGGGAAAAGGCGAGCGAGGGCGCCCGTAAAACATCATTGGAGGATTCGGTCCTGGAAATGGAGGAATACAAGCGTAAACTGGTAATATATGACTCCTTGCGGGAAGTGGATTCGCTCAAGGTGAAACGGAAGAAACATCCCCCTGTAAAGCCTGCTCCCAAGAGGCAGCTCGATGGCAAATCTCCTGTGAAATAGCTAATGCATTGAAAATTATGCGATAATATTTGCATAATTTGATTATTTAACTATACCTTTGGCCCCGCTAACCAAAAAACCTTAAACAAGAAAATGAAAAAATTATTCGCGTTGGCCGCTATCGCAGGAATGTTCGCATTCTCATCTTGCGGCCCTAGCAAGGAAGAGATGGAGAAAAAAGAAAAAGCAAGACAAGACTCCATCCAGCACTACAACGACAGTGTTGCTAATGCCGACAAAATGAAAATGGAGCACGACCAGCACGTTGCTGACTCTCTCAAGTCGATCGAGGACATGAAGGCTAAGCACATGGCTGATTCTCTCCATGAGGATTCAGTTAAGAGAAAGCTTATCAAGCCTAAGAAATAATCTTAGCTTAATACACGAAAAAAGGCCTTCATGAAAATGGGGGCCTTTTCGTTTTTCTGAAGAAGCAGGATTTTATTTTTCGGTCTTCACTTCCAGGTTTTTCGGAAGAAAAGTAAAAAAGGTATCCCCGCGCAGGCCCAGGCGCAATGTCTCCAGGGGGATCACATCATCAAAGCCGATATTGCCGAGATTCACATTGGCCCCGAAAAGTTTGATGAAATATACCTGTTGTGATTTTTGTGGAGTTTCCCAAATGATGCGTTCTCTTTCCACTTTGGCAGTGATCTTATTGATCAGCAAGGTGTGTGCACTGCCGTTGCGGTGAAAGATACCCACATTACCGCCTTCGCGTGCCTCTGCGATAACTTTCCACGAACCGGCTTCGATCTCTTTTTTCATCATGGAGATCCACTTGGCCGGGTGAATGATGATGCCTTCTTCTTTCGATCCTACTTCCGAGAGAACAAGGTGGTCCTTTGAAAGCTTGCTGATGAACTCACATTTTTTAGAATGAGCCAGTACAATGGATCCGTCAGAAACCTCGGCCACCTCCATTTTGAATTTATCCAACAGCTTCAAATAATCGTTAAACATGCCACGCACCACGAAGGCTTCGAACAAGGTGCCCCCGAAATAGGTTTTGATACCGGCCTCTTTATAGAGATCCAGCTTCTTCTGCAGGTTCCTGGTGATGTAGGATGTGCCAAAGCCGAGTTTCACAAAATCAACATAGTCCGAGCAGGCATCCATGAAGTTCTCGGCTTGTTTCAGGCTCAAGCCTTTATCCATGACCATGGTCACACCTTTATCGCGTGGCCGGGCCGGCCGGTCGGGTATATGGGGCAGGGAAAAATTCATATCATTTACGGAACGACTCGATCAGGTCGATCACAGCTGAATTGTCTTTGAGCTGGGGAAGATACTCAAAAAGTTCACTGTGTTTGTCGTAATCCATTTGCAATGCATTCTGCAAAAAGGCAATGGATTCCTGTTTGTTGCCAAGACTCATCAGGCAAGCGCCCATACGGTAGTGGAGCTCCGCGTTGGTAGGATGGTATTTTATCCCTTCGGCAAGGATCTCCAGCGCCTGCTCTTTATCGTCTTTTTCAAATAAAAGATCGGAATAGTTCAGCCAGATGTCCGCATTATCCGGATCGGATTCAAGCAGTTTTTTATACACTCCTTCGGCTTCTTCAAGAAAACCCAGGCGGTGCTGCACTTCACCGTAGATAAAAAGATAATCCTGGTTGCCGGGATCCAGGTCGAGCGCTTTTTTGATGTAATGCATACCCTCGCCAAGGCGGTCCTGGTTATCGAGCACTATGCCAATCCCCATGTACCCATCAGCCAGGTTCGCATCGATCTTGATCGCGCGGTTATAATTCACTAAGGCATTGTCCCAGTCCTCTTTCTTCTCGTAACATTCGCCTATATAATAATAGGTAAGCGCATCAGGCTTTTCGTAATTGAATGTTTCCTTGTAGGTCTCGATGGCTTTATTGAAATCACCAAGATTGGCGTATGCATTGGCCTTGTTAAAATAGGCCGATGAAAAGTCTTCCTGTATAGCAAGGCAGTAGTCGTAGGACTCAATGCCTTTTTCAAACATACCCTTACGATTGTATGCCACGCCCAGGTTGAACCAGGCCACAGCACTGTAAGGCTGTTTGTCGATTATCTGGGTGAAAAACTCTATCGCCTCATCCTGCAAGCGGCTCACCTCAAAACAATAAGCGATCTCGTAAAGCGCGGATTCGTTAGCCGGATTGAGCTTCAATGCTTTTTTCAAATAAAAGATAGCATCCTGGAAACGCGAAGTGTTCTCGAATTCATAAGCCATATTAAGGTACACCTCGTCCGGGTAATCGGCCAACTCAATGGCTTTCTTATAACACTCAATGGATTCATCGCTTAACCCCATCTGGCTCAGTACTCCACCCTTCGTCATTTGCAGCTCATAGTTAGCGGGGTCGTAGGATTCGATCTGCTTAAGGATATTGAGCGCTTCGTGCGATTGATTGCCTGCGCTCAGGATCTGAGCCTTGCGCAGGGAGAAAAAAACAGAAAAGGGATAATGCAGGCTGGCTATTTCAATGGCTTTAAGCGCCTTCGGTATGTTATTCTCATCAATATAATGCTCCACCAGGTCTTCAAATTGCTCGGACTCGAAATACTCCCGATGTCCTTTTTCCAGCATGTTCTCGAACCTTTTCACGAGCTCTTTAAGCTCATTCTCGTTTCGGGAGAATTCCCCGCCTTCCTCGTTCATCGTAAAAAAAATTGGTTTAACAAAAATAACAATTAATAACCGATTTTTCGGTTCGGCTTTTGATTTTAACAACAATTTCGTGTTGACAACTTAAGAGACGTATAACTCGATAAAAAATTATTTTTGTCACCTCTTTTTAATAAAAAAATTTGTGGCGCTAATCAGATCGATCTCAGGAATCCGCGGTACCATAGGCGGTAAACCCGGGGAAGGACTAAGTCCCGTGGATGTGGTGAAGTACACCTCCGCTTACGGTACCTGGTTGAAAAAAAATGTTAAATCGAAGAAGCTGAAAGTGGTGGTGGGCCGTGATGCCCGCATCAGCGGTTCCATGGTGAACCAATTGGTGTGTGCCAC
>DATDFI010000649.1:0-2441 GCA_036522695.1 Bacteroidia bacterium
ATGTTTTTAAGGTAATAGCATTTACACTTTCTGCGATAACGGTTTCTCCATTGGTTAAAATGCAAATGCCCCTGCGCTGGAAAAGTTTTTTGTCCACGAATTTTGCCGGCTCACCGTTCACGATCATCTGTATCTGCTGGAAAAGCGAGCCTTTCTGTTTTTCTATGGAATGAATAAGGCTGTCGGAAAGCAGGGAGCCTTTTGAGGTTGGAAAGATCATCGCTTCCCCGTTGATGATCCTGATGGCACCTCCAATGGAATGGTTGATCCGTTCCCTGTTGCCGGTCTTTCCTTCGCAGATGTAAAGTCCATCGATGGTGTAATCAGAAAGTTGTGTGAATGCACCGGGGATACAGAGGAAGACAGAAGTGTCTTTTTTGTCGGGCCGTGTGATGCAAAAACCGATACGGCATTTATTCTTGTGAATGAAGGTATACGTGTTGCCTGAATTTCCCTTTTTCGTTTCGACAGAGATGATGGGCCTGACCGGGGGAGTGCTGCAATCCAGCAGCATGAACGAAGAGCACAGGACAAATGCGACCAGGAAATTTCTCATGATGATCAAACTTACAAATAAAGAATTGTTTTTCCTGAGGCCTGCTTACATTTGCAGCCGAAACAAGACAGGATGAAATTTTACAAGAATCTTTGCGAAGCTGTGATACGCTCGCTCCAAAGCGTTTTTTTCGAGGGGCGTTATGCGGATAAGGTGATCGAGTACACGTTCAAGCACAATAAAAAGCTGGGTGCGCGCGACAGGCGTTTCATCGCGGAGAATACGTATGACATGATACGCTGGTGGAGGTTATTATGCGATGTGTCCAAGGTTCGGGAAGTGACCGATGCAGCTGGGATCTGGAAATTATTCGGTACCTGGTGCATACTTAACGAGTGGGAGCTCCCGGAATGGCCGCAGCTCAAAGGGCTGGATAAGGAACAGATCCTCGAAAGTTATGCGCGACTGCGAAAGATCCGCAGGGTGCGTGAATCCGTTCCCGATTGGATGGATGAGCTGGTGAGCCGGGAATTGGGCGAGCGTGTTTGGGAAAGGGAGCTGCATGCGCTAAATGAAGAAGCGAAAGTTGTTTTGCGTGTGAATACATTAAAAACCTCTTTGAAGGAACTCCAGAAAAAATTTGAGGAGCTCGAGATCCTTTGCGAGCCATTGCCGGAAGTGAAGAATGCACTGGTGATGGGCCAGCGGAAAAATGTATTTCGTTATCCTGAATTCAAGGAAGGTTTTTTTGAAGTGCAGGATGCCTCGTCACAGCAGGTGGGCTTATACCTGGATGTGAAGCCGGGCATGCGCGTGATCGATGCCTGTGCAGGGGCGGGAGGTAAAACACTTCAGCTGGCTGCGTTGATGGAGAATAAGGGAAAGATCATTGCAATGGATCCCGAACAATGGAAGCTGGATGAATTAAAGAAACGTGCGCGCAGGGCCGGTGCGGGGAATATCGAAACACGTGTGCTCGATTCGGGGAAAGTGGTAAAACGCATGGAAAACTCTGCCGATCGCCTGCTGCTGGATGTTCCCTGTTCGGGGCTTGGTGTACTGCGGAGGAACCCCGATGCAAAGTGGAAACTCTCTCCCGAATTCATACAAAAAGTAAAGAATGAGCAGGAAAGTATCCTTAATGAATATCCCGTTATGCTGAAGAAGGGAGGAGTGATGGTATACTCCACCTGCAGCATATTGCCTTCCGAGAATCACCTTCGCGTGCAGGAGTTTTTATCCGGTCACCCCGATTTTGAATTACTGCGGGAGGATACCCTGCTTCCATCGCAGGGCTTTGATGGATTTTACATGGCGGCTATGCGTAAGAAGAATTGATCAGCGCTTCACGAATTTCCTCGTGGCCGTACCTTTCGCCCAGGCGAGGCGAAATAAATAAGTTCCCGCTGAAAGTGTTTCTATAGATATTGCGGAGTTGGAAAGGCATTCGGTAACAAGCACGGTCCTTCCGGTGATATCAGTGACCGTCACATGGTATTCCGAAGGAAGATCACCGGAAAGGAAAAGCCTGTCATCGGCAGGATTGGGATTCAAAAAAATATTTACAGGATCTTTTTCATCAGCAAAAGTTGCAAAGCTCACATTCACCGTGTCGCAGGTGGAGCATGCATTCGCATCGGTCACACATATCGTGTAGGTGCCCGGCAAAAGCCCGGTAATTGAGGGGATGGTATCGCCCGTACTCCAGGAGTACACGTAAGGAGAAGCTCCGCCACTTGCGCTTGAACTAGCGCTTCCATCCGCACAGTTAGAGCAACCGGCCGGTGTGTTGGAAATGGAAATGCTGGGCCCGTTTGGGCCCGAAATGTTCACTTGCGTGGAGGAGGTGCACCCGTTATTATCGGTTACATCAACGCTGTACGTTCCCGCGCACAAGCCTCCAATGGCTGAATTTGTTTCCCCTGTGTTCCAGGAATAAGCATAT
>DATDFI010000650.1:0-5038 GCA_036522695.1 Bacteroidia bacterium
GCGCAGTTCGGCATTCGGAATATCCCCACTTTGTTAGTGATCAAAGGCGGTAAAGTGGTGGATAAGCAGGTGGGCGCTGTTCCCAAGGCAGTGCTCGAGGGCAAACTGAAAGCACAACTTTAATAAAAGTTATTCGTTAAAGGTTAAAGGTTAAGGGGCAGGTCCATTTAACTTTTAACCTTTACTATTTTAACATGAGTATAGACCAGCACGAACTCCAGCAATTCTCCCACCTCGAATTTATCGCGAGGCAGGTGGTGGAAGGCTTTATCACGGGATTGCACAAAAGTCCTTTCCACGGCTTTTCGGTGGAGTTCGCTGAACACCGTTTATACAATAAAGGAGAGTCTACCAAGCATATCGACTGGCGTTTGTTCGGGCGTACGGATAAATTATTTGTAAAGCGTTACGAGGAAGAAACGAACCTGCGTTGCCAGATCATCATCGATCACTCTTCTTCCATGTATTTTCCGTTTAATGAAGGGAAGAGCGATGAGAAGCAGAACAAGATCATTTTTTCCATTTATTGCGCTGCCGCTATGATAGAGCTGCTGCGCAAGCAGCGCGATGCGGTGGGACTAAGTGTTTTTTCTGAAAAGGTGGAATTGCATACGGCCGCTCGCTCCAGTTCCGTACATCATAAAATGCTTTATAACGAGCTGGAGAAGATGATGCAGCCCATCACGGCCGAAACGCACCGGAAGACGTTTGCGATCGAGGCCCTTCACGAGATCGCTGAAGCCATTCACAAACGCTCGCTGGTTGTGATCTTCAGCGATATGATGGATTCGCATTCGTATTCGGACGAATTATTTTCGGCACTGCAGCATTTGCGCCACAACAAGCACGAGGTGATCCTTTTTCACGTGACCGACAAGAACAAGGAGCTCGATTTTGATTTCGACAATCGCCCGCATAATTTTATCGATATGGAAACGGGCGAGCAGGTTAAAGTGCATCCCAACGAGATCAAGGCCACCTATCTTTCAGCGATGAGCAATTTCAAAAAGGAACTCATGCTCAAATGCGCACAATACCGCATCGAATTCGTGGAGGCCGATATCAACCTGGGGTTCAAACAGGTCCTGCTTCCTTATTTGCTCAAGCGGCAAAGCATGCACTGAGTTTTATCCGAAACTCAATCTCCCTTTTCTTTTCACCGGTCCTCCTGGTTTTCCGCGGTCATTGCGCACATCGGCCCAGGCCCTTCTTAAACTTTTGTTCCCTCTCGAATTTTCAAGCAAGGCTTTGAGTGTATATTTTTCCTGGTCGATCTCGGACCGGGTCCTGAATCCAAGGGCGCGAAAGAGCGAGAGGGGAGGGCACCAGCCCTGTATGGCATGCTGTGCTAAAAAGGCCGTTACCATCCCGGGTAATAACAACCAGCGTTTGTTCCTTCCCGAAAGTAAAGTCCCGACCAGGGCAAATAGCGATGCATTCAGTTCGAGCATACGTTCTATGTCCCATTCTTTTTCCAGCTCGGTAATGCGTTTGAGTTGTAAAACAACAGGTTGCCTCGAGTAAAAAGCAATGTTGCGAAAGGTCTGCCTGTCGATGCGCTCCTTGTTTTTTTCTGAAGTATTCCTGCGCACACGTTCTTTTTCTATGCTTTGCATGTGAATCGTTTTTTGATGCCAAACCAATGACGGGCCAACTTTCAAATGCTTCGGGATGAGTAGGATGGAAATTCCTATGCTCGGTTTGTCCTGTCAAAATGCAAATCCTGTTTTGAAAAATGAAACACCTACCCGGTTATGTAGTTTCGCGGCATGTTACCGGGAAGTGCATTTGTACCGCTACCTCCAAAAACTAAAACGATGAAGATCGAGATCTTTGCACCCCTCACTCCCTGCCGCGTTGATCATTACACACTGCCGAAGATCCTCAATACCTCTCCTGTTCCTTTTCGCCAGCAGGATTCTTTAGTGATCCACCGGGTCTCTATGAATATCTGGAACCGGAGCTACATTACACAGCCGCTCCCTCCTGTTTCCATAAAGAAACTCTCGTTACGGACCGCAAGGATTGGATTTTTTAAAAGGCTTGACGCAATACTGGTGGTCACGTTCTCGCTTTTTCTTTGACAGGTGTTAAAGTGATTGATCTATCAGCAGTATTCGATCTTCCGCTCGCTGATAAGATTACGATCCCCTTTTGTTTTCATTGGTTTTAAGGACATTTTGTGAGCGTAAGGGTGTCACGGGCCAGGTCGATGACGATATCCCCGGAGCTTTTTTAATTTTTGCAGTAATCAAAATTTATTTACTTTTGCTGGCCTTAAATAAAGGTCTGGTAGTTCAGCTGGTTAGAATACGTGCCTGTCACGCACGGGGTCGCGGGTTCGAGTCCCGTCCAGACCGCAAGAAGGGACTTAGAGGTATGAACAACCCTAAGTCCCTTTTCATTTTCCTGTAACTCCTTTGAAAGTCTGGCCATTTCAACTATCACGGAATTAACTGCCTGGGTTAGAAGTGAGGCGGATTGCCTGTCGTATTAATTAAGAACCTAAACCATTTAATGGATTTTAAAAAGAAATACCACTTTCTCACACTTGCATTTTGCCTTTGCTATTTCATTTCCTGGGGACATCAATCTAAAATAGATTCCCTTAAAAAAGACCTTCTTTTGCAAAAGGAAGATTCGGATAGGGTAAAAACATTCGTTCAGCTTGCACAGCTTTATAACAGTTCTGCAAAATACCCGGAGGCTTTAGACAATTACCTGCGCGCATTAAGAATATTTGAGGGCGTTAAAAATATCGAGGGCATTGCCATGTGCTATATGCAGGTGGCCGGTATATATTATGAATTAAAAAATTACAATACCGCAATTGACAATTTTGATAAAGCAATAATTCTATTTGAAAAACTGCACGATAGATCTCCCCTGGCAAATTGCTACCTTAATATCAGTAGTACCTATTTATCGATGGGAAATATGCAATCCGCGTTAGATTACAACCTGAAAGCACAAAGAGCATTTGAAGAATTGAATTCTAAAATGGGGCTTTCAATGGCCTATACCATTAGAGGCGGAATTTACAGTACAATGAAAAATTATCCCTATGCCAAAGAGCAGTACCAAAAGGCAGTATCGTTGATGGAGGAAACCGGGGACAAAAACGGGATGGGAATAACTTACGCCCATCTCGGGTCCATTTATGAAAAATTGAATGACCCGGAAAATGCGCTTAGCTGTTACAACAAATCCCTGGAACTTTGGATAAACCCGGATGCGGAACTGTTTGAGGGTTTAGCAACTATGTATGCTGCAAAGAAGGATTACAAGAAGGCGTATGAATACCACAAGCTGTTTTCTCAAATACAAGATTCAGTCTCCGGCAAGCAAACCTTAACAAGAATAGCCGAGATTCAGAATAAGTACGAATCAGAAAAAGTGGAAAAAATCAGAAAGCTTGAAGAAGAAAAAACGGAGGCCATTTATCAGGCAAAGGTGAACAGGCAAAAAATAATTATCTGGTCTGTTACCCTCGGCTTGTTTTTAATATTGCTATTGGCATTTATTATTTTCAGGGGATACAGCCAAAAACAAAAAGCGAATAAAAGCCTCGAGGAATCATTCAGGAATATTGAAGTGATCAGTAAAATGGGCGTAAAAATCACTTCTACTTTAAATCTATCTGAATCAATAAATGTAATTTATGAATACTTGAACAGCGTAATGGATGCCAAGGGTTTTTCGATCTATATATACAACCCACAAAACAGGCACGTAGAATTAAAATTCGCCCTCGATGATTATAAATATGTGAACAAAGATTCAATCTCTATTGATTCGGAAAACAGCTTTGCGGTATGGTGCATAAAAAATAAAAAGGAGATTTTTATTAATGATGTTAAAAAGGAATACTCAAGATATGTTAAGGACTACTATTGGTCATCGGCTGACATCTCGGAGCAGGAAAGTGTAAAGTCATTCATCAATGTGCCTTTAGCAATTAAAGGGGAGATCGTTGGTGTAGTATCGGTACATAGTTTTCAAAAAAATGCCTACACCAAATATCATAATGAGATTTTTAAATCACTTTCGTCTTATATTGCAGTTGCGCTGAATAACGCTGAAGCGTATTCCCAGATTGAGGAAAAGAATAAAGACATTACAGATAGTATTAATTATGCACAGCGGATTCAAAAAACATTATTGGCAAGTGAAGGTTTATTAAACAGAAATCTTAAAGAATATTTTATATTCTTTAAGCCAAAAGACATTGTTAGCGGAGACTTTTATTGGGCAGCCGAAAAGAACGGCAGATTTTATCTTGCCGTATGCGACTCAACTGGACATGGCGTGCCGGGGGCATTTATGAGCTTGCTTAATATTTCCTTCCTTAATGAGGCGATAAATAAAGAGGAAATAGTTCCGCCAAATGAAATTTTCAATCATGTACGGGGGCAATTGATAGAAAATATTTCTTTTGAAGGAGCGCAGGACGGGATGGATGGTATATTGATGTGCTTTGATAAAAGCTCAAATGAAGTTTCTTATGCCGGGGCCAATAATACTCCCGTATTAATTAATGGTTCTATCCAGGAGCTTGCCGCGGACAATATGCCTGTTGGTCTAGGGGAAAGAAAGGATTCCTTCACGGATCATGTCGTTTCTTTTGAAGCAGGAAGCATTCTTTATTTATATACAGATGGATTTGCCGACCAGTTTGGCGGAACCAAAGGAAAGAAATTCAAGTACAAACAACTGAATGATTTATTATCGGCAAACAGTAATAAGCCCTTAGCAGAGCAAAAAGCTATTCTTGAAAGAGCATTTGAGAATTGGAAAGGAAATTTGGAACAAGTGGATGATGTTTTGGTTATTGGCGTTAGGCTCTGAACAACAAGATACTTCAGCCACCCTCAAGGAATGGACCATTGAAGCTTAACCCAATTACCCATAACCCGGATTGCCTGGCATCTTCATATTCTTCTTGCAGTTCTTCTAAAAACCAATGAATTCTTTCCAATTCCTCTTTGGAAAAGTTCGAAATCAGCCCCATCCTGCCCGCAAAATCCTCCGAAAGGGG
>DATDFI010000651.1:0-4625 GCA_036522695.1 Bacteroidia bacterium
GTGAGATTCCTGGTGAAGATGAGCTTACCTTCCATACTCATGCATTGCAGGCAGGCCACACCGTTCTCTTCTTCATTAAAAATATCCACGGTCACATTTTTATCCACGGGATCGTAAAAGGCATGAAAGTCATTCACCAAGGAGGTTTGCGAATAAGTTTGTGTTCCCAGGCTGTAAAAAACCGTCAGGGTGACCGCATCCACAAATGCCGAGGGAGAATTGACAGAAGTATTGTACACTTTTACATAAGCCCCGAAAAGATTATTATTCACTTCCTGCGGTGTCCAGGTGGTCCCCCAAAGATCATTCGGCCCACCGTAAATGCGAACGGTATTCGTGGTGTCCCAATCACTTCCCGAAGCATAATTCGCACTTCCGGGTTGGTAGTTCTTCATCAGAACAACAGTGGAGTCCATTACCGAAGCGGGAATGCTTGCTTTCCCTTTTACGCTGAGAACGATCCCCGTTATGGTCGCGTTACCTGAAATATTGAAACCAAAATGATGACAGGTAAGATAGCGTGAGCGGTAACATTGTGATTGGAAACAATAAAGATTTGGCATGAGTTGCGCATCCGAAAAAATATTATCGGCAGCGCTTATTTTGCTTGTATTATTCCAGATCGCACCCGCGCAGGCTGGACAGGAGGAGAGCGGTTGGTTTTCGCTCTGGTTAGGAAAGAAAGGTCCGTCACTCTGGCTGAACGATGCAGCCGGGGAAAATATCGCAGCCAGTGCGACTATTAGGGCAGGGGTTTTCATTGCTGCACAGCCTGTTGTTTAACGGAGGCATGCCCCTAAGGTTTCGTGTAATTTTATGATTTTCCGCAAGAGAGAGAATTCAAATATAGAGAGCGGAATTCAGTAAAGAGAAAAGTAAAGGATGAATGAAACGAAAACTTCGATTAAAGATAGGATTGCATAGAGGAGAGAACGGTGGCCGGGTTGTTCCGTAAAAAGGGAATTCTTACTTCATTTTCGCCAGTATAGCAAAGGGGGCGGAAGAATCGCAGTAAACCTGCCAGTGCTTTATATATTTCCCGGTTACAATGGCTTTCCACGCTGCCGGAATATTCCAGGAATCTTCTTCTTTACCCGAACCTTTATAACTCGCCCCCGCCCTCCCGGCCAGGAGCACCGTGTCCCCGTTTACTGCCAGCGAATCGATCTCGATCCTGTAATCCGGGAAAAGCTCTAAATAGGCAGGCCATCCATTTTTCATTTGTTCATGGTCCATGCTGTTACCGAGTCCATCGGTAAAGATATGGTCGGCACTCATCATCTTTATAATTTCCTCTACATTTCCCGCGTTTATATGGCGGATGAATTCAAGGACCAGTTCACGGCTCATAGATCCATTTCGTTTTTAATGAATTCTTTTGTCCCTGGAGGCCCCGTAACCGTTAGCCAGGTAAAACTCTTTTCATCAGATACCTCGAGCCGGAAGGTAAAGAAATCACAACATGTTCTTTCAGAACGAATGAAGTCGGATAATTGAATGTAGACCGAATCTGCACCGCTGAACTTAAAAGAATAACCGTCCGCGAGCTCTTTCTTTTCCACTACTTCTTTTTTCAGCTGTGCAAGTACGGTTTCTTTTCGTTCCTGCAATTGTGGACTGGTTAGTTTGCAGGAAAGCTCCTGTTTGTTACCACCTGCAGTTTTTATCCTGCCGCTTTCTTTTCCGGCAGGATGGCATGCGATGATGCAGGTGAGCGCCAGTAAAAGCAAGGCCCTCATTTGTCGCGTTTGTTGAGTTTGATGATCGCGTAATATCTTTCCGGGATCTTTTCGGTGGGCTCTTCGCGGTCGCGAATAATGACCTGGCCTTTTTTCAGGTAAGCGACATCGTAATGGGAATGCGTTATACTGTTCGTAATGGAATTGTAGGTCTCATCTATCGCACTCATCGCGCCCGTTGCATTGTACTGGAATGAATAATTGATCATCACCAATGTGATCGTATCCCAAATGTTGTTTTGCTTTGCGATATAGCAATAATAAAAATCATAAGTGCTCGGGCGATCCTTGTCATCATAACTCCACACTTCCTTATACACGTGCGAGGGATCCTGTACCTCTTGTTTGAAGCGTTGGGCGAACACCTGCCTGCCGAGGCTGTCCCACCTATAGAGCGCTTGTCCATCCGATCGGTCTACGGTGATCTTTTTGCCCGAAGGATCATGCTCTACCTTCAATATTATTTTCCCGTCAACCACGGTATCAGGCCCAATGTGCAGCGTATCGATGGACTTCCGGTGAGACCGGTCTATCATTTGCCGGGCATTTCCATTTTCATCCAGTAGTATCTCCAGTTTCGAAAAAGCTTTGGAAAGCATGGCTTTGTTACTCTTAAAGATACGGTAATGCTCCTCCATGGAAATGGAACGGATATTATTCTCTTTGAAAAAAACCGGGTAGAAATAGAGTGGAGGGGACATACCCGTTTGCAGGGTCTGTGCCCGGAGGTCACCGTTGAAAACGACCAGGAGGAAAAAGAATATTCGTTTCATTTGTTTTGTTTCGGAAGTGTTACCTCCGCTTCATAATGATAACCGCATCCATCAGGATCAGTTTCCATTACACTTATTGTTCCATTCCTTAAACCGCTTTTCCATTTCACCGTTAGCGATGACGAGCCCTGGCCATCCGTGATCACGCATCCCTGTGGTACGTTCCATTGATAAACAGAATTTTTTTCGCCAATTGTTAAACACACCACCATTAAAGAGTCGTGAAGATACGTGAACTTTGTCACAATTCCCGGCCGTGGCGCCAGCCCGAATTCAACCGCTGTCCAGTAGGTGGAGTGAAAGGCCCCGACTGTGGTGAAAGGCTCTTCTTTTCCTCCCTTATCACGGCACTTGCCGGTGTCGATCATCAGCGAGTGACCGATACCTTTCGCTTCAAAGAAAATGACGGGTTCTTCCCCGCTCTCATTCTTGTAAACGTATTTTGTGAGGGTGGGATCCCCGGCAAATCTTTCTGTTCTTTCATCGGGTATAGTATCCGTGTGATGGAGGTTTGTCCATTGTTTGATGAGTTCTTTGGAATTGCGCGGATCAACAATGAGGTCCTTGGTCCCGTGAAAAATAATGATGCGCGGGTATTCGCCCTTGTATGCGGGGTTTTGTTTGCGTACCAGTTCGCCCCATTGTTTGGACGATTTTACAATGAACCCGGTCATGCTCCTCATGGCACTGAAGGCATCGGTGGCCGACATGTAAGGCCCTCCGGCAAATACAGCGCCTGCATTGAAGGAAGAAGGATAATCGGCCATCATCACCACTGCCATGGCCGCACCGGCCGATAGGCCCGCTACAAAGATCTTCGTGGAATCAATACGGAATTTTTTTTGCATCCACTCCATCATTTCTTTGATGGATGCGGCTTCCCCGCTGCCGCGGGTAATATCATCGGGCCTGAACCAGTCGAAACAAAAAGAAGGATTGTTCAATTGCTTTTGCTCGGGATACAACACAAAAAAACCATAATGTTCCGCGAGTTTATTCCATCCTGTTTGCTGAGCTGCGATGTTTGCAGTTTGAGAACACCCATGCAAAACGACCAGCAAAGGTTTTTGTTCCTGCGAAATGGAATCGGGCGGGGCGAAATAAAGCATCCGGAGATTGCCGGTATTTTTTCCGAAGCGTTCAACGGGAGTGAGCTCGGAAGCTGTTGAAAGGTACGCGCAGTAAAGAAACAGGATAACAGGAAAAAGGCTCTTCATTTCCTATTTATTTGATCTCGAATATCACTCCCACTTTTTTCTTCTTCACAAAATTCTTGCGCGGGTCTTTAATGGTGGTGCTTTGGTTTTGTTTGATCACGGTAAGTTCTGTAATGCGAAAAACTTCATCCCAGCTCATGTACGTGGGAAGATCCCCGATGCTGAGAAGCTGCCCGGGTTTTAATTCCACCTGTACAAGATCCGGGAAGCTGTTATTGGCAGGAGCCTTTACCAGTTTCCCATCGGTACCGAATGAATAGATACCCGGATTGCGTGAAAGGTAAAATATGGAATCGGGCCGTTTGCTGGTCCCGCTGTGTTTATTGGCAATAACACCCGAAGTGTCCTCTATGAGAGAATAGGGCCGATAGGTAACGGTGATGTCTTCACTGGTTTTATTGGAGACATATGCATGGAAGGAGGGATCGCAGGAAGGAAGAAGAACAAAAAGGCTTCCGGTAAATAATGCAAAAATTGCCGTGATTGATTTTTTCATCTGGAGATGTTCTTGTTTTTAGCGTACGCCCCATTCCCACAAACCGTATTGCGTTTTTTGGTCAACGGGGTGCCCCGATTGCTTGAGCGAAAGCATGATCTGCCCGCGGTGGTGGGCCTCGTGCGCGAGGAGGTAACCGAGGAAAGCAGAAGGATGCGGTTTAAATCCCTTGATCTTTCCTTCTTTGATACCGTTCTCCAGTAATTCCGCTATGGCATCCGCACTTTTTTTCAAAGATTCGGTCAACTGTTTTTTCGTGATCTTTTTTTCGGTGTCGATCTTTTTTTGTTTGTCGTGGATCTTTGGCGCAGCCACCTTGAGCCACATCAGGCGAACATTATGCAGGTGCGCGAATTGTTTTCCAACATCACGTCCCTTCCCGCCCGATGGAAGATCGGCC
>DATDFI010000652.1:0-5283 GCA_036522695.1 Bacteroidia bacterium
ACCGTAAGCCGTGAGCTTGGTGCTGATCGAATAACGAAGCAGGTGATCAGCGAGGTCATCGAAAAAGAATACTGCGAAATCATATTGCGCAGCCTCTGTAACCAGTTCATCATCGGTAACAGTTCCTTTCACTACGAATCGCACATTGGGAGCGTGGGGCAGGTTGCGCTCGTAGCCACTCTTGCCATAAAGGTACACCTCAAATTCACTGCTGAAAGTACCTAATTTTTTGAGCAGCAATTCCCAGCATTTTTGCGAATGCGAACTTCCTGCAAAAAACAAAGTATATTTTTTTTTCACGGCAGGCATTTTTACTTTCACCTGGCTTATATCCACCCCGCGCCTGTACACCACCGCCTTTACCCCGAATACTTTTTCATACTCGTCCGCCAGCGAGCGGCTGATCACATCCGCTGAACCGGCCTTGCGAAATACTTCCTGCATGTATCGCAGTACCCTTTTCTTCCCGATCAAACGGTATCCGGTAAAATAACTCCTGCAATCGTCATGCACGGAAATATGCAGCCTGCATTTGCAATGCTTCGCGAAATGATAGGCAAATGGTATCATTTTATTTTCGAGCACGATCCACGCCACCTCTTCCTTACCCAGTTGTTCCGCCATCCGTTTCGCGTATCGCGGCATCTGGAAATAAAAAATATAAAGGTCAATCACGGTATTCAGGAACCTGCGCTTGGGCGTGATGTGAAAAGCAATGCAATCCACATGTTCTTTTACCCAGGGATCGGGATCATTCTTTTCCATGAATTCATCCGAATAATGCCATTGCAACCGGAAACGATCGGAAAGTATTTCAAGTATCGCGCGAGCGATCGCGCCTCCCCCGAAAAAACAATTGCAGGCAAAAAACGTGAAAAGATGAAGCGTCCGCTTATTTTCTGTCATGGGCGTTCGAATACAATAAGGGAATGATCCCTGGTACAAGTTAAAGATGGTGCAACTTCCCAATTGCGGGCCCTGTTCATTTTAGGGATCAGCCCCACCATCTTTGTGGCCACAGAACGGGGCTTATTTTTGAACCTGCTGTAAACCGCAAAATAAAATTTCTGCCTGGCGCGCTCAAAAAAAGGAGTATCGTAATGGCTGAGATCGTAGGTGGCCAGGTTCCGCAGCGACAACTTTGCCGCAAGCCAACCGGTATGCGCATAGCTCGATGCCTGCAGGTGACCGAAAACACGGAAATACCACCATTCGCCAGGCAACATTTTTTTCTTTACGAGGTCTGCATTTCCTGTACTGATGATCAACCGCCCTCCGCGTTTAAGTTTACTGCCCAGCATCTCAAGCGTATTAAAAGGAGCGTAAAGGTGTTCGTAAACATCGGTGAGCAGTATTGCATCGAAACGATCGCCAGGATCTTTCGCGAGTGAAGCTTCAGTGATGATCCGTATATTCTTTGATGAAGCGATCTTCGCAGCCTCTTCGTTTATCTCCACCCCGTAACACGTGTTGCGATCCGAAAAAAAAGAAAGGATCCGTCCCGCGCCACAGCCGAAATCCAGGATATCGCGGTCACGGTATCCCGAGAGGAGTGAAATTATCTTTTTGTCGGGTGGAAATAAGCGGTCACGGTCATATGAAACAAATTCGAGCCGGGAATAATACTCATCCAGGATTTCAAGCGAAGGAGAACACGATTTATAGTTGAGCCCGCAAACGGGACAAAGGCAAACAGCGTATGCAGGATGCGTGTATCTTACCCCGCCCGCCAACGCCTCGAAGGAAGGAAAAAGCCGGGAGGGCGCAGCAGAACCGGTCCCGCAACACGGGCATTTTTCAACGCGCCTGGCACTCGCATCCTCCATGACATTAAACTTAAATTGATACCTTTACCGGAACCCGCTCCTAAGATACGCATTGAGATCAATTTGAACCGCTGATGAACTTAAGGGGATTCTTTCCGATCAAAACCTACCGTGACATCAGGTCGGCACTTCCCGATTACGGACCCCGGGCGATCTTAAGGCTCCTCCCCCTTTCATTTCTTTTATCCGTTTTCGAAATATTCGGGCTCGCCCTCATGCTCCCGCTCATCAAGATCATTATCTCTCCCCGCATCATCACCGAGAACCGGTACCTCGCCTGGGTGTATAAAACCATCGGCATAACCGATCACGTTCTTTTTGTCCTGGTGCTGCTTGGCATGGTCTCATTTTTTTTCATTTTAAAAAATCTCACTGCGTTCTGGGTGATGGCACGCCAGGCGAAGATCTCCTACGAGATCGCATCAAAACTTTCAGAAAATCAATATGATCAATACCTGGATAGCTCCTATAACTTTCACATCAACAGCAACAGTACAAGCCTTCTCCGGAATATCGCTGTGATCCCTTTTGATTTTGTATCCGGGGTATTTCTTCCTTTCATAACGGTGGTGAATGAATTGCTGGTGATCTTTTTCATCATCTGCTGCATTGTTTATTATGATGTTCTCCTTTTCCTGGCGCTGATCGTTTTCCTTGTGCCTGTTTTTATCATTTATATACGGCTTTACAGGGGACAACTGAATCTTATTTCGACCATGCGCGATACCGGCAACAAGGCCATGTACCGCAACGCGATGGACTCGATAGAAGGATACCGGGAGATCAGGCTTTTCGGGAAGAAGGATTTTTTCAAACCTGTATTTTCAGGATCAGTGAACGCCTTCAACAGCGCCATTCGCAAGTTGTATCTCATCACCAATTTCTCTCCCAAGATAATCGAGACCGTTGCGGTCTGCAGCGTTTTCATCATCTTTCTTACCGCCTATACGCTCGGAAAAGACATGGCGGCACTGGGATCTTTTTTAGTGGTATTTGCATTGGCAACATATCGCCTCATTCCATCGCTTAACAGGATCATACAGGCCTTCAATAACATCAAGGCATCTTATTATGTATTCGATTATTTCAAGGGTTTCCTTTTCGGGCCGGTGACCGAAGACCGCCTGGAAAGCAGCACCGGCAAAAACAAACTGAACTTTACTTCCCGGATCTCCGTGCGGGATCTCGGCTTTCGCTTCGAGAACAAGGACTCGCACTTTTTGCAGGATATCAACTTCGAAATAAAAAAAGGCAGCACGGTTGGCATCATCGGCCCTTCCGGCAGCGGGAAAACCACTTTGCTGAATATTTTACTGAGGTTGTACCGCGAGCAGAGCGGGGGAATATATGTTGACGATGAAAAGCTGGATGAAAATAACGTGGAGGCCTGGTACAGGCTGGTAAGTTTTGTTCCGCAAAACATCACGCTTTTCGATGGCACGATCTCCGACAATATTGCATTCGGGGTGCCTAAAAACAAGATCGATGAACGAACACTGAATGATGCAGTAGAACGCGCGCAATTGGGCGAGTTCATCCGGGAATTGCCCCAGGGCCTGAATACCGACATCGGTGATAAGGGTTTAAAGATCTCGGGCGGGCAGCGGCAGCGCATCGGGATCGCACGCGCACTTTACCATGGAGGGGAGATACTGGTATTTGATGAAGCCACCAGCGCCCTCGACCACGAAACGGAAAAAATGCTCACCGAAGCCATCAACAATATTTCGCACCAGGACCTTACTATTATTATTGTCGCACACAGGATGGAGACCTTGAAATACTGCGATAGGATCTTCAAGATCGAGAACGGGAAAATATCCATCCAAAAATAATTTTCATGCCCTGCCCTTTCTGCCGCTCTCTTTCCTTTTCAGCATCGGGCCTGCCTCCTGTTCATTTCAACGATAAATTTTTTACCCAGGTTGAATGCAACCATTGCCGTTTGATCTATATCGATCCGCTCCCCGACCAGGATGACCTCGATAAAATGTACCCGCTGCAATACCAGGATGGGGTTGACACGACCCTTCTTCCCGATACTTCGGTTAAAATGCCGGGACTTCGTTTCAGTTATAAATACCAGCTCGGGCTGATCCGCAAATTCAGCAAGGCAAATGAATTGCTTGACCATGGCTGCGGCACAGGACACTTCATTGCCAACGCGGCAAAAGCGGGCTTCGCCTGCAGCGGCACCGAATTCAATGCCGGCCAGGTTGCCAAACTGGCGATGGCTATTCCCTCGTCCACGTTTTTTTCCATCGAGGAATTTCTCCGTTCCGAAAAAAAATTCCCGGTCATCCGAATGAGCAATGTGCTGGAACACCTCACCGATCCTGCGGGAACCCTGGAAGCGCTTTCGGCCAGGCTGGAACCGGGCGGGTTGTTATTAGTGGAGGGTCCGCTGGAAAATAATTTCAGCCCTGCCCTTTACCTGCGCAGGCTTTATTTCCTTTCCAAACATTATACGCGCCCTTCCTTCTCCTTCCATGATCCGCCAAGGCATATCTTTTACTCGGACCACCATAACCAACGCGATCTTTTCGTGCGTGCCGGGTTTGAAGAACTTCATTTTGCAGTGAAAGAGTGCGCATGGCCCTATCCCGAACGGTGGCGCGATTGCAGCAGCGCAGCATTAAAATTAAAATTCCTGTTTGCGAGATGCAGCATGGGAATCTCATTCCTGAACCGCAACTGGGGAAACACCTTTATTTATTTAGGAAGGAAAAAGGCTCAGCGGTAAAAACCGCGGTAGGTGGACAACCCGAGCAAAAGACCGGTGATCTTCATGTAGAACGGATCGAACCATTTATTGTTCGGTGTGATCTTCGAGAGAAAAATGAAGAACCCGCTGAACGGAAGAAGAACGGCATAGACCATTCTTTTGAAAGTACTCATTTCCACTCCAAGCTCCTTATGACCCATATCCACCGCGGCCCTGCGGGTTTGTGCGGCCCTGCGGTAAACTTCCATTGTGGAGCCGAGATCCAGCCGATCGGCCTCGTTATGAAAAACTACATCCGAAAAAGAAAGATACATGGCAATTCCCGCGGAAGACATTTTTTTCGCAAGAATGATATCTTCCACCCCTGCTCTGGGGATGCGCTCTTCGTAGCCTCCCGTCCTGCTGAAGTCGGCCTTCCCGATCGAAAAAAAATAACTTGCCAGCCCATTCACTTTCGCCAGCATTTCGTTTGATCGCTTCTCTTCCGCGCGCAGGCGGCTTGAATTGGAGAAGATCAGCTTGAGCAGCATGAACCTCCCGAATTTGGTGGACGGCAGCCTTTGTAAAAGATCGGGCGGATAGATCCAGTAAAAATTGAACGCGGCCGAAGCATATTTTTTGTGCAGCTCCAGCACGCGCAGAATGTTGGCACGGGAAACGATCACATCATTATCGATGAAAAGCAATAACTCTCCCCGCGCACGGGCCGCCCCCGCATTACGTGCCGATGCT
>DATDFI010000653.1:0-7896 GCA_036522695.1 Bacteroidia bacterium
ACCTTGTATTTTTCCATTCAACACTCTTCAGCGTATGGGAAAAAACAATTTTATAAGTATTGTCCATCAGCACTGCAAATTCATCCATAATTTTATTTCCGGTAGGCTCTTTAACAATAGGCGGCCAACTGCTTTCCATGAGTTGATACGTTATTCTTCCGTATATCATTGCACCGGCCTTAGTCATCAAATCATTATAATGCTGATGGATTTCCTCGTCCGGGACAACAGCGGTGTGATCGCAATACCCATCGAGTGTCATATTGGTCGCTGCAATTATTTTTCTCATGGCCAGGCTATTATCTTCTCACTCCAAATTCCGTACTCCCGACTCACTGCTCACCTCGAACATTCTCAGCTCCACATCTATCCCTTTAAATAAATCCTTAATTCGTTCCGCATTGGTATCCGTAATAAATATTTGCCCGAAACGATGACTGCTCACCAATTCCATCAGCTTGCGAACACGCATATCATCCAGCTTATCATAAATATCATCCAGCAATAAAATGGGTTTTACTTTCTTCAGCTTCGCTATAAAATCAAATTGGGCCAAACGCAAGGCCACCAATAGTGATTTTTGTTGTCCCTGCGAGCCGAACTTTTTCACGGGATGATCGCCCAGTTTGAATTCAAGATCATCTTTATGAATGCCATGCGTGGTATACTCCACCGCCATATCCTTGCGCACCGAGGTCTCCAGTAAAACCTTCAGGTCGCCATGATGTAACTGCGACTCATAATGCACATTCATCTCTTCCCTTCCCTCCGAAATGAATTTGTAATGCTCACGGAACAATTGTATGAAGTGCGCCATAAAATCCATGCGCTTTTTATAAATGATGGTCCCGCTCTTCACCAGTTGCTCGTCCCATATCTCCAATGAAGCTTTATCGTAAGGCGCTCCTTCCCCGAACTGCCTGAGCAGCGCATTGCGTTGCAACAGCACTTTATTGTAATGGATCAGCTCCTCCAAATACTCCCTGTCCGATTGAGAAATAATGCTGTCCATGAATTTCCTGCGCTCCTCGCTTCCCTCATAGATCAATTCCGTATCCGATGGCGACATCATTACGCAGGGCAACAAACCGATGTGATCCGCCAGGCGCGAATACTCTTTCTTATTCCGCTTGAACTGCTTCTTTTGCCCTCTCTTTTGCCCGCAATAAATTTCCTCTTCCTCGCCTTCCCGCTCAAACCAACCCTGTACCACGAAAAAAGGGGCCTCGTGCAAAATATTCTGGCTGTCGATGGGATTAAAAAAACTTTTGCAAAAGGATAAATAATGAATGGCATCCAAAAGATTGGTCTTGCCCGTGCCATTGGGTCCGGCAAAACAGTTCACTCCCGGGCCCGGTTCCAGCTCCGCCTGGGCATAATTCTTAAAGTTAACGAGGGATAGTTTTTTGAGATGCATACCCTTATAAGGCCATTTTAAGGCGATAATGCCCAAAAATACTTCATTTTCACTCTATTCGGGGCCCAAACAGGCCAACAAAAATTTCCCCATACCGGAAAAATTCCTATTTTTGTGCCCTTTCCGTAAAAAGTACAATTACAATGGCAGAAACCAAAGACGAACCGATCGTTGACATTACGCAAACCGTAAGCAAGGCCGAAAAATTCATCGAGGACAATAAAAAGAGCCTCGCTATCATTTTCGGATCAGCTGTGGTGTTGCTGGCCGCTTATTTCGGCTGGAAAAAACTTTATATAGAACCCCTCGAAACCGAAGCGCAGGGTAAGATCTTCTGGGCACAGAATTATTTTGAAAAAGATTCCATCAACTGGGCCATTAAAGGCGATGGGGTCAACCCCGGTCTTGAAGAGATCGTTGATCAGTACGGCTCCACTCCTACCGGCAACCTCGCACATTATTACTTGGGGGTATGCTACCTCGAAAAAGGAAAGTATGAAGATGCGATCGAGCAGCTGGAAGCTTACGATGCGAAGGACGAATACACCGGTGTGATCGCAACTGCGGATATCGGTGAATGTAAAATGGAAATGGGCAAGCCCGATGAGGCCATCAAGTATTACCTGAAGGCTGCCGATATGAATAAGAACGATTTCACTTCTCCCATCTACCTCATGAAGGCCGCCAACGCCTACGAGAGCATGAACAACTTTGCCGATGCCGCCAAGGTATATGAGCAGATCAAAAGTGATTTCCCCGACAGCAGGGAGGGCAAGGAAGTGGACAAATATCTTGCTTACGCAAAATCAAAAGCAGGCATCCAGTAACGGGTGCCTTTTTTTTCACAGATAATTCCATGTGAATGGCTAAAAAGAAAAAGAATCTTTCAGAGCACCATGTGTCGGATATGCCTTCGGCAAAGAAGATGCGTTTCGGCATCGTGGTGAGCGGCTGGAATTCGGAGATCACGGAAGCCCTGTATGAAGGCGCTTTTGAAACGCTGATGAAATACGGTGCAAAAGAAAAAAATATTTTACGCAGCGATGTGCCCGGCTCTTTCGAGCTTACGCTTGGAGCGCAGTGGCTTTGCGAAACTGAAAAGCTGGATGCGGTGATCTGCATAGGTTGCGTGATACAAGGCGAGACGCGCCATTTCGATTTTATATGCAATGCCGTGGCCAACGGCATTACCCAACTCAATATTAAATACGACCTGCCCGTGATCTTCGGGGTACTTACTACCAATAATATGCAGCAGGCGATGGATCGTGCGGGGGGGATACACGGTAACAAAGGTGTAGAAGCAGCCGTAACAGCTATTCGCATGGCCGGTTTGAGAAAACAAGGATGAGAAATTCATTTACAAGGACCTTATTTCTCACTTTATTGCTTGTACTCGCAGGTACCACTTTTTCATTCGGCCAATATGCAACAGGCCGGCTCTACATCACACTTTACCGTCAAAATTACTCTTACGATGATTCCATCCGTTACGCGCTCAGCCAGGATGGTTCGGTGATACGCCAGGGTTCATTATCGGGTTATGATTACCTGCGCATCGATTCGGTTCCCGAAGGGACGTACACGGTGAGTATATATGTACGCGATACGCTCAATGTACAGTACCCTGGCGTAGTGGTCAGGCGGGGCGAAACAACTTCCATCGATGCACTCACCACCAACCAGGAATTCCAGGAGAGTAAATGGGATACGGTGCAGGAGTATATGAACGAGACCAACATTTTCGGGATGTACGGACCTAAGAAACAGATCACGGATACCGCTTCACCCTTCAAGGACACCTGGATGTTCGGTTTAAGCGAAGCGATCTTTTGGGACATTTCGAGATACTACGCCCCGGGGTTTACGCTCGGCACCAATGCGGCATGGACCCGCTTCGACAAGAACGGCAGCCTCGATTCGGTCATTCACAGTCATGAAAGATATTTTGCGCTCAACCTATCCGCTGCATTCATGAATCGTTTTACATTTTATGATGCGCGTACAGTTGATAATATGGGTATAACGCTTGATCTTGGCATTGAATACAATTATCCCTTGATGTTCCGTCACGCAGAAGTGGACGGGAACCAAAAACTCATTGAAAGAAAGATACACCGGCTCAATGATCTTTCGGTGATAGCGCGATTCGGGTATACACCTGTGATGCTGGTGGTGGAATACCGCATTCTCGATTATCTCAAAAGCCCCTACCCGCAAGTGCCTCCCCTGCGCATAGGCTTCACGCTCGTGATCCCGAACGGGGATTAAATACGGTATGAAGGTATAAGGTTACCGCACGAAGTGTTTTCAGTAATTCAAATTATTCATTATGCGAATGCGCAAAACGATAGCATTCTTAGAATGAAGATCACAGGAAAGTGGCACCTCACTGTAATTCGCGGAGACACTATTGTACTGATCAAGTTAGGTCAAATGCTTCAAGCAGGCGGAAATGCGTTTAAAGGTTGAGTGATCAACCATCCCTGATCCATTCATGGTTCGTAAGGCTCACCATGACCTCCCGTTACTAAATCGTACTTCCGCAATCCTAAATCCCCTCTTAACCTTCCCCGCTCTCTTCCCCGCCTTCACTTTTCCCGAAATGAACTTTCCAGTGGAATAAATAAGTGATGAGCAACCCGATCACGCAACCCGCTATCACCGATAATACCCGCAGCAAGGTGGTTTCCCAAAAATGGGACTGCTCCCCATCCATCCCGTGAAGCATAATGATGATCACTGCGGCCACTGCAGATTTACTTCCCGGCATTATTTTCAGGAAGAAGCAGGACAAAATGGTGAAGGATAGCGCAAGGCAGATGGCGATGAGCCCGGGTGGAAGAATAACAAGGAACAGCAGGCTTGCAAGCCCTCCAATGATATTGGCCTTGATACGCGTGAGCGCGAGGTGCGGGGCCTCACGGCTATCGGGCGAGATCACCAGCATGGTGGAGATGATGGCCCAGCTGATCTCCCGGTAATCAAAAAGCCATGACAAAATGAATACCATCATGCATCCCGTGATGCACTTTACAATGTAAAAAATGATATTCTTCAGCTCGCTGTCCAACTCAAGCTGCTTTTAAATGATCAGTTCATCGGCACTTCCACCACCAGCACCTCGGAATTCTTTTTTGCCCTTATCGTAAACGCACCTGTTTCCCATACGCCAACGGCATCGCGTTTACCTAATACCTGGCCTGCTACTTCCGCTTCACCGTCAACCAACATCACATAGGCGCCATTGCCCTCAAATTTTATTTTGTACTCGAGTTCCTTTCCTTCATCAAGATCAGCCAGGCTAAAAACCGTGTCCTGGTGCAGCCAAAGATTCTCCCCTTCCTTTTCAGGAGAAACAAGGGTCTGGAATTTATTTTTCCTGCCCTCCGGATCGAACTTCTTTTGGTCGTAACGCGGTGTTACATTTTTGAATTTCGGGAATACCCAGATTTGAAAAAGCTTGACGGCTTCCGTTTTCGAATGATTGAACTCCGAGTGGAACACACCGGTCCCGGCACTCATCACTTGCACTTCGTTGCGGCTGATCACACCATGACCACCGGTATTGTCCTTGTGCTCTAATGCGCCTTCTAGCGGAATGGTCACGATCTCCATGTTGTCGTGCGGGTGCATCCCGAATCCCATTCCCGGTGCAACGATATCATCGTTGAGCACACGCAGCAAACCGAAATGAACCTTTGAGGGGTCGTACCAGCTCGCAAAGCTGAACGAGTGATGCGCATTAAGCCAGCCGTGATCGGCATGACCACGCTCTGAGGCTTTATGAAATATTGTTTTCATTTTTTTCTTTTAAAATGTTCGGATCAAATTTCTGCGTCAAGCGGTCTTGTGTCCTTCAACTGCTGATCAACATTCTCAATATTTTTAATGTCAATGGCCCGCACCTGCTGAACAACCACTGCGCAAATAATACTGAGTGCAATGCTGATATATCCCACGATCTCGTAATGCTCATACACTCCACCCTCCTGTTTCACTACAATACTTCCTGAAACGATGGAGATCAATCCCGTAGCCAGCTGCTGCAAAGATGAGTTGAGATTCATGAACCCGCCCCGCATTTGCGGTGGGACCACGGAAGTGATGAGCGCCTGTGCCGGGACCATGCGTCCGCTGGTGATCATAAAGAACAGTGCGGTGACCATGTACACATAATAAAAAGTGAGTCGCGGCATGTGCGTAATAAGAAAAACAGGAATGGCCGAAAGCAAAAGGCAAGTTGTAAGCACTTTGTGCTTCCCGTATTTATCGGCAATGAATCCAGCGATCCTCGAGCTGAAGAAAGAAACGAAACCGCCAATGCAGTACATCAGTGCGATCTCGTTCTTTGTGAGACCCACATTCACTTCAAGGTATGGCGCGATAAAAGGAATGGTGGCGAAGTGTGACAGCATGAGCGTGAACATCATCAGCAATCCCATTTGTTGGTTGCGCGAACCTAATACACTGCGGTACACATCCAGGGGATGAACTTTGTTTTTCACTTCCCGGTGCGCGGTCATGTTTGGAATGAATAGAAAAATGCAGGGAATAATGATCACTCCTATTCCCCCCACCATAATGAAAGGAACATGCCACGAATACTGTGCAGCGAGGTAAAGTCCTATCGGCACACCCGCTACCGCTGCCAACGCGAACGCACCCATCAGCGCACCCATCGCACGGCCCCTGCGCTCGTAAGGAAAGGTATCACCCACGATCGACATCGCCTGCGCCCCTATCAGCCCCCCGAACAGGCCGGCCACGATGCGTGCACACAACAACAATTCATAGGTAGGCGCAAAAGCACAGGCCAATGTGCCAACTACAAAACCGGTGTAAGCAACAGCCAATGCGTGCTTGCGATCGAAACGGTCCACGATGAATGAAGCAAGAAGGCTCGAAACAAATGCACTCAGCGCATACGATGCAACGAGGTAACTGAATTGCTTGGGTGTGATGTGAAATACGGGCACCAAAAACTCCTGCAAAGGCATCATGATCATAAAGTCCATGATGTTGGTGAAATTGATGATGGCCAGTATGGCTAATAAAAGATTTTCTTTCCTGCTCATGATCCTGCGTTAAGCGGGCAAAGGTAGCACAAAGAGAGATGTTTTCCCTCTTTGTGCATTTTCCTCATCATTTGGAAGCCACTACTTCAATAGCAGCTTCCAGCCTCACGGTTTTGGCAACTACCGCGCCACCGGTCTCGAGTAAGCTGTTCCAGCTCAAACCGAAATCAAAACGGTTAATGCTGCCTTCCACACGGAAACCCGCGCGAAGATTTCCCCATGGATCAACCACCTGTCCACCGTAGATCGCTTTTAAAACGATCGGCTTCGTGACGCCTTTGATGGTAATGTCACCGCTGAGTTTATACTCTTCCTCATCCACTTTTTCAAAAGCCGTGGAACGGAAGGTGATGAGCGGGAATTTTGCTGCGTCAAAAAAATCGGGCGACCGTAAATGATTGTCGCGGTCCACCATGTTGGTGCTGATGCTGTTCACATCGATCTCGAGCTCCACCTTTGCATCCGCGAAATCGCTTCCATGGGTTACCACGTTGAGCTTGTAATGCTCAAAATGCCCTTTGGTTTCGCTGATCACCATGTGACGAACGGCAAATTGAACACTGGAGTGCGTAGGGTCGAGTGACCATGTCCTCATCCCTGTTGTTGTTGTTGTTGTTGTTTCCATGTTGTTTTTGTTGGTTACCAGGTTTATTTTTTAATGTCTTTACATTATATGTATATACATATATTAGGCCAAAAAAAACGGCTGTCACTTTGACCGGGTCACCGGGATCTCCAGGTTGATCACCACTTTGTCTCCACCCGACTTGCTTTTCTTCATTACCCCGTAATCACCCGAAAATATCTCGAACGAACCCTTGAATAAGCCCTCCTCCCCTTTTGTTTCGAATGTAAAGGGCACCAATACGGCATGCACCGAATCTTTGATGGCCAAAGCGGCATGCATCAGGTAACCGCCTCCCTCCTGCTTTTCAAATCCTGTCGACATCAACTTGATGCGTGGGTATTTTTTTGCATCGAGGAAGTCCGGGGAAAGCAAATGTTGGGTAAGCCCGGGGTCTTCGGTCGCTAAGGTTTTTACATCTATTCGGGCGATGACCTCGGAAGCCGCAAGATCGGCAGGGTCGAATGCAATACTGGCATCTAGGCCCGAAAAGGAAAGCTTGTGCGGTTCGGCCGGGAGTGAAAAGTCGATCTTTACACCAGCCGGTTTTACGGTCCAATTCGTAATGCCTCCCAGGGTAAAGGCTAAGAGAACAGGAAGGAACAAAAGAGACAGTGTTCTTTTCATTTCATTAACCTCTCATTTTATCGAGAAGCTTATTAAGCGTTTTCATCTCAGCGGCACTCAGGCCCGAAATATTTTCCAACCACTCCTTCTCTACCTTATCGATCTCTTCCAGCAGGTCCAGTCCCTTTTTCGTGATCACCACGTCCACC
>DATDFI010000654.1:0-2570 GCA_036522695.1 Bacteroidia bacterium
ATACACCGAAGAAGCTTCCTGGGCGCGGCAAAGCGAATCGCTTCCGCCCCCGGCCAGTAATTGAACATTGTAAACGTACGGGCCACCATCCGTATTCAAATTGGCATCACCATAAGTGGTAATGGATGAAATTCCGTTTGAGCCTCGGAAAAATGGAGCAGTGAATGTAGCGATCCAGGTGTTAGCGTTTGTAAATGCACTTCTGCGATACAGGCGGTAAATATATGGTCCGGGATGTGCTATCGTATCCAGTGCATCGGGATTGGAGGAATCTCCTCCTATGGGAGAGACCCATTTCACGGTGATTGTTCCCGTACTTGTATTTGTTGAGGTCACATCCACATTGGTCATGATGGGAAGATCACGCACTAAAGCCTGGCAAATTTTATTGGATGCATAACTGAGCGCGCCATCGTACATCACTGCCACCACGCGATAAGCATACGTTACACCATGCACCAACCCCGGCCCCCCGTTATTATCAATAAAGGTTGTGTTGTTCACCCCATTCACCGTTCCGATGAGCGAGTAACCCGTATAAGCCGGCACACCCGTTTCACAATCGGAATGCTGCCAGTTATCACAACTATCCAAACGATAAATACGATAGCCCGTCACAAAATCCGGATTGGGATCACAGCCCGATGGCTGCCAGCTCAAATGCATCTCGTTGCAAGTTGGCGTTGCCGTTAAATTTACTGGCGGTGGGGCCACTATCGTGATAAAGGCTGTTTCTATGTCTACTAATGGATTTTGCGGATCATTATCCACCGCTTTGAAAACAACCTGGTAGGGCTGCTTACGCACCATATTGCAATTGGTTATCCATTTTAAAGTGTCCCAAATATGATTCTGGCCGGTGAGCGTGGGAAAAGTTGCGGGAGGGTTGATGTAGTTGGAATCAAGCGGTCCACCGGTAGCAGAAATAGTGACACGCTGACTGTCGGGATCATAAGCGTAGACGGGCATCACTAATGTATCACCGGCAAGTATGCAGGTATCCTTAACATCCTCTATCACAGGAGGATTATTATTGCAGTTATCTATATCCACCTGCAAGTCACGTTCCACGTAACCGATCAAATACCATTGGTTATTAAGCTTGCGATACTCCTTGATATAGATCGCAAAGTTGTATTCCTGCGGAAAAGAAGTGTAAGGCGGGCCGGCAGGCTGCGGAGTGCACCATACAAAATCACCGGTGATGGAATTCACGTAGATCTGCCCGTTAATGCCCGGACTCGGAATAGTATAACCGGGAACATTTTGTCCACCATAGCCCAGGCAGGTATCGAGTGAATAAGCAAGACTGTCGCCATCGGGATCATAGGCGGCCGGGTTGTGATAAAAACATTTGTACAAACATCCGTTATCGATCGGAGGATTCAAAAGCACGGGGGAATTATTGCAAGCGCCAAGGAGCGGGTTGATCATAAGCCAGCTGTTCAAATAAAAAGGGGTGTTCACCGAGTTGGGAATGTTCACGATACCACTGTTGCGGTTGGGATCGTACATGGTAATGCGGTACTGGCCGGGACCGGGATAAATATGTGTAGTGATGTAAATATTTTTCCTGATCTGGCCTGGAACAATATCCACTCCATCGTGCTCGGGCAAAGTACATCTTATGCCCGTGGTCCCATTCGTGCGGGGAGCCACAGCACTGTCACCGTCACCAAAATAAACAGTGAGGTCGCAACGGTCGGCCGGGCTGCTCACTTTCGTGTAGGTAGTTACCGTGATCTCGTACTTATAACCTCCTAAGCATTTATAGGTGATCTCGCCCGCGCGGTTATGCGTGGCAAAAGCGGGAAAGGTGATCGCAAAAAGAGAAAGTATGAAAAGTATGCGCTTCATAAAAGAGCCCGGAAATCGAACTATAAATTTAGTGCTTTTATTGTAAAGGGGACAACCGAATTAAGGGGATAATAATCCTCATTTTGCACCCAGGATCTGTACGAACCCTTTGATGGTGCGCGTTTCAATTCCTTCCAAACGTATCTCGTTCACCTTGCAGGTAAAATAGTACACTCCATCACTGCACAATTTGCCGCTCTGCACATCCCGTCCGTCCCACTTCACTGCCGGGTCTTTCGTGGCAAATACCAATTCACCCCAGCGATTAAAGATCTGAAGGTCTATATCCTTTACATAACGGTAAGGGAAAGGCACAAAAAGATCGTTGGTGTTATCGCCATTAGGCGTAAATACATTAGGCAATTCGTAAACGGGGCAATTATCCACACACTCTTTATTGCTGAACGCGCTTTGATTCCCGAACGAATCAACGGCCGCGATCTCGTAACAACCCGCCACAGAGGTGAGGGAATCATGAATGAATGAAGTGATGTTCGCGCTCGGGACCTGCGCGATGAGTTGAAAATCCCCGTTGGGCGAAGGTGAATAATACAACGAATAACTTACCACATCATCGGCACAGGAAAGGTTCGGATCGTTCCAGGATAAATTATTAAGCCCCGACTCACATTCCGAAACCACGCTGAGCACAGGCGCGCAGGGAGGAGTATGATCGGCAGGAATGCCGCATTGCTCTTCACTCCAGTTGATAA
>DATDFI010000655.1:0-3166 GCA_036522695.1 Bacteroidia bacterium
GTGAGCACTTTGCCTCGCGCGATCATGTAAACCACCGCGCAGGCAAGATACGGAAGTGTAAGCCGCAGTATCTGCCCTATCTTTTTATCCGCAAAAAAATAAATGCAGAGCGGGAAAATAAGCACAAAGGTGATCGCACTCTCCTTGGAAAATGTAGCGAGTAAAAAAAGCACGCTACTCCCGATCAAAGCAGGTCTTTTTTCTGTGTCGATATATTTGAACAAAAGATAAAGTGAAGAAAAGACAAAGATCATGCTCAGCAACTCATCGCGGCTCTTAATGAAGGCCGCCACTTCAGTATGCAGGGGGTGCACCGTGAACAAAAGCGTGGCGATGAAAGGAATGAGTGGATGAAAATTCTTCAGCAGGCGCCTGAGCGTGTAAAAAAGTATGACACAGCAAAATGCGTACATGAGAATATGCGTGAAGCGCTGGCCTTTGGGCGGCATCAGTATTTGCCCGGGGTCGATCTTCATTTTATAGAATTGCCACTCGAAAGCGTAAGAAGCCATGGTGAGAGGGCGGTATGAACCGTATTTCTCTTTTGTAACGCCAAACACCGATGATTCTTTGAAAAATTGAGGGATGCCCTTATACCCCATGTGCGTGGTGTTGTGATCCTTGATCATCGCATCATCGTCCATCACGTAATGATTATTCCAGGTATTGGCGTAAAGAAAAATGGCGAAGGCCGCGATCACGAGGGCCATGATCCAGGAAATATCTTTTTTCGGCTGGAGGGCAAGGCGCTTAGGTTCCTGGACCGATGCCTCTTCCCTTCCCCTCTTTTTATTCTTGTTCTTCGCCATAAAATGAAGGCTGAAAGTACGAAAATTCCGGGAAGCTGCACGCGAGAGCCTCCTGCTTCATTGGAGAAAAATGAGTAAATTCGCTTTCCTTTAAAAAAACGATGGAAATAAAACTGGATACGATAGAAGATGCTATTGCCGACATTAAGGCAGGCAAAGTCATTATAGTGGTGGATGACGAGGACCGTGAGAACGAAGGTGATTTTATCACTGCGGCTTCCAATGTAACTCCTGAAGTGGTGAATTTTATGGCCACACACGGGCGCGGACTTATTTGCGCACCCGTAAGCGAGGAAATTGCCGACCGGCTGGGGTTGGAGATGATGGTGAGTAACAACACTTCGCATCATGCCACCCCGTTCACCGTTTCCATTGATCTTTTAGGTCATGGATGCAGCACCGGCATTTCGGCCAGTGATCGTTCCAAAACCATACAAGCCCTCGTTGACAAAAACATAAAACCGGAGGAGTTCGGCAAACCGGGTCATATTTTTCCTTTGAAAGCAATTAACGGGGGAGTGCTGCGCAGGGCAGGTCACACTGAAGCTACTATTGATCTTGCGAGGCTGGCTGGGTTTGACGAGGCCGGTGCGCTGGTGGAGATCATGAACGAGGACGGAACCATGGCGCGTTTGCCGGAATTGATGGAGATAGCAAAAAAATTCAAATTGAAAATAATTTCCATCGAGGATCTCATTGCTTACCGGCTACGTACAGAGACCATCATCAAACGCGATGTGGAAGTGCAATTACCCACCACCTACGGGAGTTTCCGTTTGATTGCCTATCGCCAAACCACTACAGGAGAGGAACATCTTGCTTTGGTAAAAGGTGAATGGAAAAAAGATGAGCCGGTTCTTGCGCGCGTGCACTCCTCCTGCCTTACGGGAGATATTTTCGGTTCCTGCCGCTGCGATTGCGGTCCGCAGCTGCACAAAGCGATGGAGCTGATCGAGAAAGAAGGCAAGGGCGTGATCGTTTACATGAACCAGGAAGGCCGCGGCATTGGCCTCCTGAATAAATTAAAAGCCTATAAACTCCAGGAAGAAGGATTGGATACGGTTGAAGCCAATTTGAAATTAGGTTTCGGGATGGATGAGCGCGATTATGGCGTTGGTGCACAGATATTGCGCGACCTGGAAATAAGTAAGATGCGATTGCTTACGAACAATCCCACCAAGCGCGCGGGACTGAATGGCTACGGCATAGAGATCGTGGAGAATGTTCCGCTCGAGATAAAATCCAATATCCACAATAAGCTTTACCTGCAAACCAAGAAGGACAAGATGGGGCATACGCTGCGGTTGGATGAGTGATCAATCCTGGTTATTTTGCCCGGTATTCTTTTTCTTCAAGCCCAGCTTTTCGCGGTAGCGGTCGTATAATTCGCCCAGGGTGTTGAACTCTTCACGATAAAAGATCCCCACACCCTGGCGATACTGCGCATCAGGATTGAGAATAAGATTATCATTTGTTTTATTGTAAGCCTTCACGCGCACGCGACCGTCATCACGCAATTTGTAATCGATGTTAACGTCACCCACCACGGTGCTGGAGTTTTGCGTGGGATTGATGGTAGGATTATTGCCCACCGCACCATCGATGGTAAGCCGATCGTTGAACAATGATTTACTCACGAGCAACTCCACTTCTTCCTTCGAAAGCGGGTCGCCCGGGCGGTAGTTCACACTCAGGTCGACCTTTTTACTCACCTGCGATAACATGTTACTGAGCTGGTTCGAAAGCAATTCACTGGAAGTAACACCGGCCGCCTGGCCACTGCTGAAATTATCGCCACCACTCAATCCTTTAAGCGCAGCAGGTGTGGAAAAGCTATTGAGAACAAGCAAAGTGAAAATTTGTTCGTTCATATCCTGCTCCGTAGCAATGTATCCTTTCACGGTTTGCGCAGTACTTGGATCGACCGTGGGAAGATTAATGTCGAAATCAACCAGCGGGCTCATGAGCGCGCCCGTGAGGTGCATCACGCATTCCGTCTTCACGCGCCTGGTGTACTGCTGTGAAGGATCCTCGGGGAAGAATGGTTTGAGCGTGGCCTTGGCCGTGTAGATCGCATCCATGTTCAGCTCGGCATTATACGGATCGCCCGACCATTTGATGGTACTTCCCTTCTGAATATTGAATTTTTTATTGATGAGGTTCTGCAGCGTGAACAAATATTCGCCATCGGTGATCTCGTACTCACCGTACATGCTGAAATTACCATTGGTGCTGATGGACATGATGAGGTTGCCGTTGCCTTTCGCCTTGATCACGTCACCCACTTTCTCGTCAAAAATGATCTGCGCTTCGGCATCAGGCGTGGCCTCTATCTGGAGGTTGAGCAGGATCCCGCT
>DATDFI010000656.1:0-9661 GCA_036522695.1 Bacteroidia bacterium
ACCCACTGGTCGAACTGCTCGCTGGTGAGCAGGCCGAGTTCAACGGCCGCTTCGCGGAGTGTTTTGTTCTCCTTATGCGCTTTCTTGGCGATCTTGGCCGCATTCTCGTAACCGATGTGCGTGTTGAGCGCGGTAACAAGCATGAGCGAGTTTTCCATGTGCTGTTTGATCACCGGCTTGTTGGGTTCAATTCCAACCGCACATTTATCATTGAAGGAAACACAGGCATCACCGATCAGGCGTGCGGATTGTAAAACATTATATGCTATCACGGGTTTGAAAACGTTGAGTTCGAAATGCCCCATGGAACCACCGACTGAAACGGCTACATCGTTCCCCATCACCTGCGCGCAAACCATGGTGAGTGCCTCGGGCTGGGTAGGATTTACTTTACCAGGCATGATGGAAGAGCCGGGCTCGTTATCGGGAATGATGATCTCGCCTATGCCGCAGCGCGGGCCGGAGGAGAGCATGCGGATGTCGTTCGCAATTTTCATGAGTGCAACTGCTGCGCGTTTGAGTGCGCCCGAAAGTTCAACCATGGCATCGTGGGCAGCGAGCGCCTCAAATTTATTGGGAGCGGTAACGAAAGGAAGTTCTGTGAACTCCGCGATCTTTTTTGCAACCAGCACATCATAACCCCTGGGGGTGTTGAGTCCTGTTCCCACCGCTGTTCCGCCCAACGCAAGTTCACGCACGGCTTCCATCGCATTTTTGATGGCGCGTATGCTGTTGTCGATCTGCTGAACGTAACCCGAGAATTCCTGGCCGAGGGTGAGGGGAGTGGCATCCATGAAATGCGTGCGGCCGGTTTTCACAATGCTTTTATACTCTTCTGATTTTTTCTTCAGCGTGTCGCGGAGCTTTTGCATGCCGGGCAGGGTGATGTCGTGCGCCTGCTTGTAAGCGGCAATATGCATGGCCGTGGGGAAAGTATCATTGGAAGATTGTGATTTGTTCACATCATCGTTGGGGTGGAGGATCTTTTTCTCATCCGTGAGTTTACCTCCCGAAAGCACATGCGCGCGGTAGGCGATCACCTCGTTGGCGTTCATGTTGCTTTGGGTGCCCGAGCCGGTTTGCCAGATCACGAGCGGGAATTGGTCATCCAGTTTTCCTGCGATCACTTCATCACACACTTTGGAGATGAGATCGCATTTCTCTTTCGAAAGCACGTTGAGTTCGCAATTGGCATGCGCGGCCGCTTTTTTGAGGTAACCGAAAGCATAAATGATCTCTTTGGGCATGCTGGCCTCGGGACCGATCCTGAAATTATTGCGTGAACGTTCGGTTTGTGCACCCCAGTATTTATCGGCAGGCACTTTTACCTCACCCATGGTGTCGTGTTCGATGCGGAAGTTGGAAGTGGGAGTTGCGGTGGTCATAGTATTGGGAATTGATATGTGGGACTTGGGACTTGAATATTTTTTTGCCTGTTTAAAGATACTAATTTATGTGTTTTTACTCTATGATTCAGAGCAGGTCAAGTACTTTTTCCGGAGGGCGGGCTATTATTGCCTTGTTGCCTTTTACCACGATGGGCCGCTCGATGAGGATGGGATTTTTGACCAATATCTTTATCCATTCGGCTTCCGAATATTTCTTTTTGCTGAATTTCTTCTCGTAGAGTTCCTCTTTCTTGCGCACGAGTTCTTCCGCTTTCATTCCCAGTTTTTTCAAAAGTGCCTTGAGTTGTTTTTCGGTGGGAGGCGTGTGCAGGTACTCGATCACCTTTGTTTTGACCTTCTTTTCTGCAAGGATATCGCAGGCTCCGCGGCTTTTTGAGCAACGGGTATTATGGTATATGGTTATTTCTTCTTTCATGCTGCTTGGTCATTTGTGTCCTGCGAACGCGCATTGGATCATTGGACATTGGCCACTTGTCATTCCGGGCGAAGGGCGGGGACGTGAGCGGGATTGCGTGTTATGGGATGCTGCAGTGTCGCTCCTGAAAAAAGTTAAAGGTTATTCGTTAAAAGTTAATCGGGGATCCTATTCTCAGCTTTTCTGCCGAATAACATTTACTATAACTCAATTCCTCGTTCCGTATTCCATCAACACCTCGGCTGCGCTCGGTGTGACCTACACGCCTAATTAATTTCTGGTACCATATTCCATCAGGAACGCTTTTATGAAATCGTCCAGCTCACCGTCCAGCACACTATTTGGGTCGGTTGATTCCAATCCCGTGCGCACATCCTTCACCAATTTGTACGGATGCAAAACATAGTTGCGGATCTGCGAACCCCACTCTATTTTTTTCTTTCCTGCTTCAATGGCCGCAGCGGTCTCCAGGCGTTTGCGCATTTCAATTTCATAAAGTTGAGAGCGAAGTAGGCGCAGCGCATTTTCTTTGTTGGTTCCCTGCGAGCGGCTCTCCTGGTTCTTGATGATGATGCCGGAGGGTTTGTGATATAATCGCACAGCCGTTTCCACTTTGTTCACGTTCTGCCCGCCTGCACCGCCCGAGCGGAAGGTCTCCCACTCTATATCAGCGTCCTTCACTTCGATCTGGATGGAATCATCGATGAGCGGATAAACGTAAACGGATGCGAAGGAAGTGTGGCGCTTGGCATTGGAATCGAAGGGTGAAATGCGTACCAGGCGATGCACACCGTTCTCACCTTTTAAATACCCGTATGCAAAATCGCCATCAAACTGCAGGGTGACGGATTTTATTCCCGCCACCTCACCGGGGCCAATGTCCTGCTCGGTCACTTTCATGCCGTGCTTTTGGCCCCACATGATGTACATGCGCATGAGCATGCTGGCCCAGTCGCAGCTCTCGGTACCGCCAGCGCCCGCGTTGATCTGCAGCACAGCGCTCAGCTGGTCTTCCGGCCCGCCCAGCATATTTTTGAACTCCACTTCTTCCAGCTTGCGGAGTGCAATGGTATACTGGTCTTCTACATCCTTTTCGCCTGCTTCACCGGCTTTGTAAAAATCATAAAGCACCAGGAGGTCATCCATGCTCTGTGAAAGCTCGTTGTAGGACGAGGTCCAGGACTTTAAATTTTTAATTTTATGAAGGATGGTTTCGGCTTTTTTGGGGTCGTCCCAAAAGCCGGGCGCGAGGGTTTTCTCCTCTTCTTCTGCGATCTGTCTTAGCTTCTTGTCGATGTCAAAGATGCCTCCTTAGCGTTTCTTTGCGCTCCCGAAGGTCTTTGAGTTGGTCGGTGTTGATCATGGCACTACGAATTATGGTTTTTCAATTGCGAATTGCTGCAAACGAGGAGCTAAAGTACGAATAAATGGGTTTTGCCGGAGAAGAATTTAGTCCTAAGTGAGGCTTGGTGCCCTGGGTGTCTTAGCGGTTTAAATTTTCACTTCGGCCTCAATGATCTCTCTGCCCACCCTGCGGTTATTTTCTCAGCGCTTCTCTATGTTCTCCATATCTCCGTAATGAAATTTACGTTCCCGCGTCTTTTTCTTTCCGTAACTTCGCCTCTCATGCAGGAAAATTTTTTCATCATCGCTGACGGCACCTATTGTCACATTTTGCCCGACAAAGTGGTGTTGAATCACCCGCCCGACCTTGGCCGCATTCCTGAGATGGATCATCGCAACAGGAAAATGCAAAGCGCTTTGTTTGCGGCTTTGTTTCTTGCCATCGCTGCATTTTTCAGTTTCCTTTTTTTTACCGATCGCCTGATGCCGGAGCTGTACATTTTCATTTTACTTGTCCTGGCCGGGGCACTTTACCGCACTTTTTTATTCCGCGATACTTCAGGAACGGAGGTGATCGAGCGCAAAAACATTACTTCCACAAAGATCCTGAGGCGCTTCATGGGCTACACCACCTGGGTGATCTTTTTTACCAATGAGAAAGGGGAAAAACTGCGCAGGATGGTGAACCTCTACGACAGTAAGCAGATGGAGGAAAAGGCGGAGCGGATCATAAGGGCTTCGGGGTTGTTGTAATTCCTCGTAATACCTGGAGCATCCCTGCAGATCGTAAATTGTCAATCGTCAATCGGCTTGAAGCCATGCGGTGAAATCCAGCATCAGCCTGAAGACATCTTCGAATTTTGTGAGCGGTAAAGTTTCGGGCCGGTCGTATATATCGTGGTAGGCTTTAATTCCCCCGAGCGTATAAATGAAAAAGCATTTTACCCCATTCGCGTAAAAAAAGTAATGGTCGCTGTTGGAGGTTTTCCCTCGAGGGGAAACCTCTTTCAAATAGCTGTTTTGCGCATTGAGTACTTGCAGCGTTTTGAATTCCGTTTTGAATTCGGTGGCGTTCACCACTTTTATGCCTTCATCGCCCGTGCCCATGATGTCGAAGTTCACCAGGAATTTTATTTGTTTCAAGGGGAACAAAGGATGCCCGGTATAATATTTTGATCCAAGCAGGCCGGCTTCTTCGCCCGCAAAAGCCATAAAGGCTATGGAATATTTTTGCGGGTGCTGCGAATAGTATTTGGCGAGGTTGAGCAGCATGGCACATCCGCTCGCATTATCGTTCGCACCCGGGAAATACACTTCCTTCCCGTTCTCATCATGGCCCATCACACCAAGGTGATCGTAATGCGCGGTAAATACGATAAAGGAATCGGGGTATTGTGTGCCGGGGAGGTAGGCGATGAGGTTTTGGGTAGGGTGGTGAGGCTGAAATGAGTTTTGGATCAATACACTTCCCTGAAATTTTTTTGAACTGATTTTAAAACTATCCGATAGTAATTGGATTCGTGTAAAACCAGGGGCTTCTATAGAAACATCCCATGTCAGTTTGTCAACGATCTCACCAAGCCCAATAGCATTTAATTGATTTGATTTGATTTTTTTGAAATATTCAATTTTGTTTTCGTCCTTAACGTTTCTCTCATCATAAATAATAAAACATTGCTTATCTCCTAATTTCTTTTCAAATTTTCGAAACCCACGTGGCGTGGCATCAGTTGAATCAAAAGTAAACCCGTAAAATTGGTAATTGACACCTGGAGAATGGGGATCAACAATAAAATTCTTTCCGGGCTTTCCTTTGAAGGGGATGAAATTTAAAATATCTCCTGAGGTGTATGTGAGTTCGAAATTTATCTTCCCCGGGAAGGTATTCACCGGGAACGAGAACCCCTGGTAATAATTTCCCTCCGGGTGCTTATCATCTATCTTCTCAAAACTTTTCAACCCGAATTCCGCAAAGCGATCGGCAATATATTTTGCCGCAATGCTATCACCCCCGCTCACGTAGCCACGCCCGTGCATGCCCGGAGCTGCGAGTGTATCAATGATCTTGCGCGCGTAATTGTAAACGTCCCCGTGCTGGTTTTCCTGGGAAAGAGAAAAGAGTGGCAGCAGCAGCAGCAGGAAACAGGCGGTTTGCAGTTTATGGTTTGCAGTTCGCAGCAAGCGGTAAATAATCACCGGGGCAGAAAAGAAACTGGGAATGATCTTTTTAAAAGGCATACAGCAAAAATTCGTGAAGATCCCTCGGCCGCGGTGATTCTTTCGTAATACCTTATCACTCCTGCACGCTACCTTGGAATGACAGTGCAATTGATGGTGTAATTTTCCAGCGATGTAAGAACATGAATTGATCCGCTAAATTCATTCGTGCCGTACTGCCTCCTGCCGCTGCCTATGGGCACAGGATGTCAAACTAACCAATCAGCCCAATACACGAAATAAACCTATTGATATCTATTCATCACTACCTTAATAAATCCTTCCGCCACAGGACTTTCATCCTTCCAGCCATAAGCAGCCTTCAGTCCCTGCACATAGATGAGGGCCTCTTCCTTATTGTATAGTGTGTTGATCTGGTTCACCGCATCGTTGAATTCCTCCTGGTTTCCCTTGAAAAGTTCGGAAACGACCTGGAACTTTTGATTGATGCCGATGAGGTTTTTCAGGTCGGGCCAGGTGCGTTGTATGCTATCCTTCTTTACTTCCGTTTTTTTTTCGGAAGGAGCTTCGGTTTTTTTTGCCGCTGCGGTGGTATTCACTTCCACTTTTTCGCTCGAGGTCTCAATCTCCGAATAGTAATGATTGAACAACACCAGTTCCTTGAATAGCTTTTCAACTTTGGCGAGTATCAGTTCGAACTCGAGGGTGGGAATGTGCGGCCGGTCGGTCAGATCATCGGAATGTTCCTTGATGCTGTCGATCAACTCGGTGATCTCCCTGCGTCTTTGCTTGATGTCCATAAAATGAGGATTAGAGGGGAAAAGGGTGGTTTTTTTAAGTAGTTTTGTGTCTCCTAAAGTAATAAAAAAAGCGGTGCATTCATAGCTGCTGCCACATTATGTTCCTCGAAAATACCATTAACCCCAATAAACGAAAAGGCTGGATAGAGGTCATCTGCGGAAGCATGTTCTCGGGCAAGACAGAAGAACTGATACGCAGGCTTAAGCGCGCCCAGCTTGCGCAACAAAAAGTGGAGATCTTCAAACCGGAGATCGATACGCGCTACCACGAGAAAAAAGTGGTGTCACATGATGCCAATGAAATTCATTCCACTCCTGTCTCTTCCTCCGAGAAAGTACTGGAGCTTGCGAACAATGTAGATGTTGTTGGGATTGACGAAGCGCAATTTTTTGATGCGGGAATTGTGAAAGTATGCAATCATCTTGCGGATAAAGGAGTGCGCGTGATCGTGGCGGGGCTTGATATGGATTACCTCGGCAATCCCTTCGGGCCGGTGCCTGCCTTGCTCGCCTGTGCGGAGTACGTTACAAAAGTTCACGCTATCTGCATGCGCTGCGGCAACCTCGCCAATCATTCCCATCGCATTGTTGAAGGACAAACCCAGGTGATGCTGGGTGAGATGAAACATTACGAAGCCCTTTGTCGCGATTGTTTTAACACGGAAAGAGAAAAGGAAAAGAAGTGATGCAATACACGGTAAAAGATATTTCCGGCATCATCAGCGGCACATTTTCGGGTGACGGCTCAAAAGATGCCTCCATCTATCACCTGCTCATCGACAGCCGCAGGATCACGCATGCCGAAACATCGCTCTTCTTTGCCATCAAAGGCGAACATCACAATGGGCATAAGTTCATCCCGGAACTTTATGAAAAAGGCGTGCGCAATTTCGTGGTGAGCGAGACGCCCGCAGCGAAGTTCAAAGGCGCCAATTTTATTTCCGTTTCAAATACGCTCGAGGCATTGCAGGCTTTAGGCGCTTATCACCGGCAGCAATTCAATATCCCGGTTATTGGGATCACCGGCAGCAACGGAAAGACCATTGTGAAAGAATGGCTGTATCAATTGATGCGCGAGGATAAAAATATTGTTCGCAGTCCCAAGAGTTTTAACTCGCAGGTGGGCGTCCCGCTTTCGGTTTGGCAGATCAACAACGAGCATGAGTTAGCGTTGTTCGAAGCGGGGATCTCCCGTCCCGGTGAAATGACCAGGCTGGAAAAAGTGATCAGGCCTTCCATCGGGATCTTCACCAATGTAGGTCATGCACATGATGAGAATTTTTCGGGACCGGAACAGAAGGTGGAAGAGAAACTGGGACTATTCGAGCATACCGGCACACTCATCTATTGTCGGGATTACCTTCAATTGCACGATTCCATCAACTCCGATAACGGCTTAAAGAATGTGAAGCTTTTTTGCTGGTCCAAAAAAACGCGTGCCGACCTGCAGATCGGGAAGGTGAGTCGCAGTAACAATGAAACGGAGATACATGCTGTTTATAAAAATGATTTTCTCAGGATCAGGATCCCTTTCACCGATGAGGCTTCGGTGGAGAATGCGATCCATTGCTGGGCGGTGATGCTGCTCTTCGGGTACGATCATAACGTGATCGCTTCACGCATGGCCCTGCTCAGTCCCGTGGCTATGCGGCTCGAATTAAAGGAGGGCATCAACAATTGTTCGGTGATCAACGACAGTTATAATTCCGACCTCGGCTCACTCGGCATCGCGCTCGATTTCCTGAACCAGCAAAAGCAACATCCCAAGCGTACGCTTGTGCTTTCCGATATTTTACAGAGTGGGCGTAATGAAGACGCCCTGTATAGCGAGGTGGCCGAGCTCGTGCATAAAAAAGGTGTGAGCCGGCTTATCGGGATCGGGGAAGCCATTTCGCGCCAGGCTCCGAGGTTCAAACTGGAAAAGGAGTTTTATCCTTCCACTCCCGATTTTCTCTCGAACTATAGTACTACGATGTTCAGGGATGAGACCGTTCTGCTGAAGGGCGCGCGCACCTTTGGCTTCGAAGAGATCAGTAAAGTACTGCAGCAAAAAACGCACGAGACCGTGATGGAGGTGAACCTGAATGCAGTGGTTCACAACCTGAATTATTTCCGCGCCAAGCTTAAGCCCGGTACAAAAATGATGGCCATGGTGAAAGCTTTTTCTTACGGCAGCGGAAGTTATGAGATCGCGAATATTCTCCAGTTCCACCATGTGGATTACCTCGCGGTGGCTTATGCCGATGAAGGGATCGAATTGCGAAAAGCCGGCCTTACCGTTCCCATCATGGTGATGAATCCCGAGGAGCAGAGTTACGACAGCATGATACAATACCAGCTCGAGCCGGAGATCTTCAGCTTCCGCGTGCTGGGATTATTTGATGAAGCCGCAAAGCGAAGTAAAAAACTACTTGAAGGGAATAAGAAACTGAACGTGCACATTAAGCTCGATACAGGCATGCATCGCCTCGGCTTCGAGCAAAAAGATATTAATGAGCTGGTGGTGCGCATCAGGAACAATAAATTCCTGAACATACGTTCTGTTTTTTCTCATCTCGCGGCCAGCGATGAAGAGGTGCACGATGAATTCACCCGCCAGCAGATCGCACGCTTTTCGGAGATGAGCGATAGCATTTTAGAGCATTTCGAATATCCCATTCTCCGTCACATCCTCAATTCGGGCGGCATCTCCCGTTTTCCCGATGCGCAGTTCGATATGGTTCGGCTCGGCATTGGCATGTACGGCATTGGAGTGAATGAAGCGGAGCAGCAACAGCTGCAGAATGTTCACACCCTTAAAACCACGATCTCGCAGATCAAACAAATTCCCAAAGGCGAGAGCGTGGGTTACTCCCGGAAAGGCATTGCGGACCGTAACATGCAGATCGCAACGGTCCCCATTGGTTATGCTGATGGATTGAACCGCAGGCTGGGCAGCGGTAAAGGGAAAATGTTCGTGCATGGTAAGCCTGCGCACATTGTCGGAAACGTGTGCATGGATATGTGCATGATCGATGTCACCGATATTCCTGCAGCCGAAGGCGATGAGGTTATCGTTTTCGGGAATGTTTATTCCATTACCGAACTTGCAAAGGATCTGGGCACTATTCCTTACGAAGCGCTCACTTCCGTTTCAGCCCGGGTGAAGCGTGTGTATTTCCAGGAGTAAAATTTCCTACGGAGTATTTCACGGGGCTATTGGACCTGTGCGTTTAAACTTTTATTCCTGCTCAAAATGCTCCCTGCAAAAAAGCCGAGTGCGCTTGCGATGAGACCGGAAAAAATAGGAGGGAAATCGGCAACAGCCGGCATCGCTTCTTTCATCCGTTCAAAAAAAGGATAAGGTTCTTCGGCTGCCATGCGCGCACAAATGAACCATGCGATCATCCCGGTGGTCATAGAAATTATAGCGGCTGTCTCATTTTTACTTTTCAGGAAAAGCCCTGCGCAGAGGGGAACAAAAAGCGAAACGAGGCTGATGGCCGATGCTTCTCCCACCAGTTCATAAATATTAT
>DATDFI010000657.1:0-2922 GCA_036522695.1 Bacteroidia bacterium
CAGCAATTCATACGATCGCCTGCGCTTGCTCGGTTATGCGCTCAGCGAGAAAATGAAAGTGCTCCCGGAATATAGAACAGCTTACATCTTCCTTTCGAGAGCAGAACTTTCCCGCTTCAATTTCAGGAATGGGGATACCGAGGGTCTTGTAAATTATTGCCTGAGCATTGACGGAATACGTTTTGCCGCATTTTTTATGGAGCGGGAGGGAACCATTAAGGCTTCTTTCCGTTCAAAAGGTGACTTTGACGTTAACCTTTTTGCGAGGACACATTTCAATGGAGGCGGGCACAGGAATGCTGCCGGTGGAGATGCAAAGGGCCAGACGCTTGAACAAGCAGAAAAGCAGTTTCTTGAATTGTTGCCGAAGTATAAAGATGCGCTGAACGGAAAGTGATGAGGAATTTATTTTACATAGTAATCGCGTTGCTCCTTTTTTCCTGCGGGAACAAGCCGCAAAAAAAAGAATTGACGAAAGAGCAATGGAAAAAAGCGCAGGAGGACCTGGTGAGAGCTAACCACGAACTCAAGCAGGAAGAATCCGATAAGATAGATGCTTACGCTAAGAATAAAGGCTGGAACATGACCACCAGCCCGAGTGGTTTGCGTTTCCAGGTCATAAAGCCCGGGAAAGGCGCCAATGCCAAACCGGGACAATTCGCAAAGGTGGATTACAAGATTTGGCTCACGGATGGCACGCTTTGTTATTCATCGGAAAAAGACGGACCGAAAGAATTCAAAGTGGGAGAGGATTATGTTGAGTCGGGATTGCATGAAGGGATACAGCTGATGAATACCGGCAGTAAAGCTATTTTCATTTTACCTACTTATCTCGCGCACGGCCTCACCGGTGATAACGATAAGATCCCTCCCTTGTCCACCGTAGTTTATGAAGTGGAACTCCTCTCGCTTCGCGACAGCAAATAAGTACATACACGAATGAGAATATTTCACCGGTTTTTCTGCAGCATCCTTGCTTTTTTACTCCTGCTTTTTTCTTCCTGCGGCAGTTCTCCTTTCCCCGGGTATCGTAAGATCAGCGACCGGAGCTACCTGAAGCTGATCAGTTTTTCGGGGAGCGAACGAAAAATAAGGATGGGAGACGTCATACAATTCGACCTCGTCATTGAGGATTCGGCAGGGACAATGATATTTTATGGCAGGGACACCATGACGATACGCGACAAAGTGGTGCAGGACCATTTACTGGAGCTTTCGGAAGGGGACAGTGCGATCTTCGTGGAAAAGCGCGGCAGTGTATGGACCGGTCATGAACCGAAAGCGCATATCAAGATCGTTAAAGTGCAAACGAAGGAAGAGTATCTCGCAGAGCAAAAGCATTTGTCTGAGGTGGGCGATGTGGAAGAAAGTAAAGTGCGCAATGCTTACCTCGATGATATCCGCAAGAAGGGCGAACAACCCGAGGAGGCGGAAAATGGTTTGTACCTGGTGAACCTTGAACCGGGTAATGGCGACAGTGTGAAGGCCGGAAGTACAATAGATATTTCCTACAAAGGATATTTTTTAGATGGCCGGCAGTTTGATGCGACCAAAGAACCGCTCGAATTTATTTACGGAACAGAGATGCAGGTGCTGGAAGGAATACACAAGGCGCTGGCCCGTATGCGGGAGGGCGATAAGTCGAAAATAATCATACCTTCGCACTTCGCCTATGGCGAAAAGGGTTCTACCACCGGTATTGTGCCGCCTTTCACCACCCTTATTTACGAGGTGAAAGTGGAAAAAGTAAAACAGAAAAAATGAAAATCATTAAAACGATCATCTTGCTGACCGGGACCATTTTCCTGGCATCGTGCGGGAGCAAATCTCCTTTTCCCGGTTATGAAAAATCGGAGACGGGTCTTTGGTACAAATTTTATAAGCAGGGCAGCAGTGATAAAAAACCCCAGATTGGCGATTACATCAGGGTGAAAGTGGTAAGGCGCGTGAAGGATTCGGTGGTGCTGGATTCGAGGAAAATGAACCCCAAGGATGGGACGGTGGAATACATGATGCAAAAACCTTTGTACCCCAGTTCTATCGAATCGGGCCTCATTAAGATGTCAGTTGGCGACAGCGCCAGTTTTTGTCTTTACACCGATTCACTTGCCAAATACCTGAAGCCTGAAGAAACCCAGGGCATGAAAAAGGGAAGTATTGAGATCTTCGATGTGAAGTTGGTGGCCATTCGCAGCAAGGAAGAGGTGGAGGCCGAGCGTAAGAAGAAGTTCGATGAATTCATGGACAATCTTAAAACCCAGGAGCCCAAATTGATCGCTGATTATATCACTGCGAACAAGATCACCGTGAAACCCGATACGAATGGAGTTTATTTCATTGAAAAGGAAAAAGGTAAAGGCCCCAAAGCGAAGAATGGCGATAAAGTTTCCGTGATCTACACCGGGAAATATACAGACGGAACGGAGTTTGACGGCTCCGATAAACACGATGGCAAGCCTTACGAATTCACAATTGGCACGCAAAGTGTTATTCCCGGCTGGGATTACGCATTGATGAAAATGAGTAAAGGCGGAAAAGCCACGATCATCCTTCCTTCTGAAATGGGTTATGGAGAACAGGGTTTCCCCGATCCTTACGGAGGCGGGTATGCGATCAAGCCTTATACACCGCTGGTTTTCGACCTTGAACTGGTTGATGTGAAGTAAACGTCATAAAATGGTTACCATGAAAAAGATATTCTTTGTTCTCACCGCCCTCTCGCTTTTTTCTCTGCCTTCTTTCTCGCAGAAAAAGCAAAAACAAAGCAAACCTGTTTTGAATAAGGAGTACACCACCCCCAGTGGCCTTAAATATACTTTCCTCAAACTGGGAACAGGTACCGCAATTGAAAAGGGCGACATCGTTTCCGTGAATTATGTTGGAAAGCTCACCAATGACACCGTGTTCGATAATTCTTATCCC
>DATDFI010000658.1:0-3383 GCA_036522695.1 Bacteroidia bacterium
TATTATTGTGTAAAAGGCGATACATCAACGGGAATTGAAATGTTCGGTGATTCGGCCGACCAATTTTTGCGGCTCACAAAAAACCTCACTGGCAGCAATAATTACGGCACCGTTGTTTCGGAATTGTTCGGACCTGCAAAAAGCTGGGATTCGCTTTCGTGGCACGAACTGCCTTTGCAAAATGATCCCGCGGGCGACAGCACTACGCTCGATATCATTGGCGTTAATGCTGGCGGAGTTGAAACCACGGTCCGCAGCGGGCTACCTGTCGATTCGTTCAATATTTACCTGCACAGCATCAACGCCAGCACTTTTCCTTACATGAAACTGCGCGCCAATCTTCATGACGATTCACTTTATACCGCGCCCCAGTTAAAAAAATGGCAGGTATTTTACCAGCCTTCGCCTGAAGTAGCGGTGAATCCTCCCGTTTATTTTTCCTTCCTGAACGATACGGTGCAGGAAGGCGACAGCATAAAATTTAAGGTGGCGGTGACCAATGTGAGTCCCTTCAATATGGACAGCATGCTGGTGACATACTGGATCATCGACCGCAATCGTGTTACGCATTACCTCCCGTCTTACATCTCCGATACCCTTCCCGCTTATAGATCGCTGATCACTTCCATAAAATTTCCAACAGCGGGTTACCCCGGGCTCAACAGCGTGTGGATGGAGATCAATCCCATCAATCATGGCGATACCACCCGCAATGAAGAATATCACTTCAACAATTTAGCGCAGGTGGGATATTTTGTCGGGACCGACCGCATCAATCCCTTACTCGATGTGACGTTCGATGGCGTGCACATCATGAATGGTGATATCGTTTCGGCCAAACCGAACATCCTGGTGCAGGTGAAAGATGAGAACCGCTTCCTCGCGCTTAACGACACCACGGTTTTCCAACTGTTCCTAAAAACCCCTTCGCAGCAAATTGCCCAGCGCATTTATTTTCGCGACCTCACCTGCGCGGGGCAACTCTGTTTTCACCCGGCATCTTTGCCGAATAACAGCTGCAAAATAAACTACACGCCCGACTTTACGCAGGACGGGATCTACGAGATCATCATACAGGCAAAGGACCGGTCCTCCAATCTCTCGGGCAATGTGGATTACCGTATCACTTTCGAAGTGGTGAATAAACCTTCCATTACCGAATTGTTGAATTGGCCCAATCCTTTCAGCACGGCCACTCATTTTGTATTCACACTCACCGGCTCGGAGGTCCCCGACTTTTTGAAGATACAGATCCTCACGGTGAGCGGGCGGGTGGTGCGCGAGATCGATAAAAATGAACTCGGTCCTTTGCACATCGGCCGCAACATCACCGATTATGCCTGGGATGGAAGGGATGATTTCGGGGACAAACTCGCCAACGGGGTTTACATTTATCGCGTGCTCACCCAGCTTAACGGCTCTTCCCTCGATATACGTGAAACCAGTGCCGACCAGTTTTTCAAGCAGGGCTTTGGCAAGATGGTTATTATACGGTGATCGATTCCGGCTGATTCCATTTTTTGCAGCTGCATTTCATGCTTCCCGCCCTCCTTTCACTGTTGTATCTTTTGGGCGTGTGCCGCATGAGGTATTTTTTCTCATGAACGGCTGCATTCGCGGCACCGCGCTTTTCGTTTCAAGTCCTCGGGCGCTGCACTTCCACTGCGCCCGGTATGACGCGCCCTCCGGGCTTTACACTACAATCGCTCACGCAAAGGCCAATACATACCATACTTCCTTAATTGCCTTATACCTGTATGCCAACATACCTTATACCTTTATACCGCCCTTTGGTACAATATTTGAAATCCCGTTAAACCAAATAAGTTTTTCCACGTCAAACCCTAAATAAAACCCAACTCTATGAAATACCTCAACAAAACTTTACTGGTACTTCTCGCTGCGCTTTTCATGGTCCCATTCGCAGCTGCTGCACAGCCCGTTCGTAAAGTGATGGGCGAAAAGATGGCTTCACGCAGGGTGCTCATCAAAACCGGCTTTGTCATACATCATGCTTATAAGCTGGTGAAAGAAAATAAAGTCTACACCGGCAACCTCGCACGTGCCATCGCGCACCAGAAATACGCCCGCCAGCTTTACCGCGAAGGAAAATATTTTCGCGCCATGCACCAGAGCCGGAGGGCACGCTATTTCGCACTGCTCGCCATTAAAGCGAATAAAGGCAATGAGTCGGACGACATGAAGTATTCACCCGAAGATGAAAAGATGATGACCAAAAATGCGCCCAGAGATGCCGACCTCGATAAGGAAATGCAAACCGCCATGCCCAATGCGCCTACCAAGGATGAAGCGGTGATCGATACCGAGCCGGATGTGGACCTTAAGGATAATGAGTAAATAGAATTGAATGACGTCCCCGTGCCCCTTGGCGAAAGCTGGGGGGCTTTTTTATTTCCCGGGCCTGTTTAAAATTTAAACAGGCTCGTATCTTTGTCCACCGGATGAACTTTTCCCCGCTCAAACTTTTTACACTCAGCCTGCTCAGCAGCCTGCTCTTATTCGCAGCATGGCCTGCCTCCGGTATTGCCCCGCTCATTTTTATTGCATGGGTGCCTTTGTTAATGGTGGAACAGCATTTTTTCCTTTCCTGGAAAAGAAGCAAAGAAGAGAGCGCCAATACGGATGGTCTCCAGATCGTAAAAAAAACAAACCTGAAAGTTTTCGGGTATGCCTACCTCGCGTTCGTGGCATGGAACATTGCGACCACCTGGTGGATCTGGAATTCGACCGGGGGTGGAGCGGCAATGGCCATCCTGGCTAATGCGCTTATTATGGCCGGTACTTTCCTTTTTTTCCATGTCACCAAAAAAAGGCTGAACGGGCGGTTCTCCGGTGTCATTCTCATCGCTTACTGGCTCACCTTCGAATACATTCACATGCACTGGGACCTTTCCTGGACCTGGCTCACGCTCGGCAACGTATTCTCCACTTATTTCAACATGGTGCAGTGGTACGAGTACACGGGCGTGTTCGGTGGGAGCTTGTGGGTGCTGGCTGTAAATATCCTGCTGCTGAAAATCGTTATGGATCTTTCCGGTGAGAAGAAAATAATGAACCCGCTTCACATCGCGGCAACCGTTTTGGTCCTCCTTTTACCGCTCGGTCTTTCTTTCCTCATCCACCCATCTGCCGGGGCCATTTCAAAAATGAGAACGGCCAACGTGGTGGTGGTACAGCCCAATATCGATCCGTACAACGAAAAATTTTCGGGTAATTACCAGGAACAGCTGGAAAAAATGCTCCACCTCGCAAGCACGCAGGCCGACAGCAGCACCGACCTGATCGCTTTTCCCGAAACGGCCATACAGGAAGGAATGTGGGAGGACCAGGTGCGCAGTTCGAACAGCGTGGAAACTTTGCTT
>DATDFI010000659.1:0-12063 GCA_036522695.1 Bacteroidia bacterium
TCGGGAAATTTCTTTAAAGCTGTGCATAAGCTATAGTGGCAACACTTACGGTTGTTCCGGGAACCTTTAATAATTCCTGTGCGCAGGCCTCGAGCGTTGAGCCGGTAGTGATCACATCATCAACCAGCAATATGTTTTTTCCTTCAAGCTTAGCCGGGTCGCTCACCTTAAATACCGATTCCACATTTTTCCAGCGCTCAAAACGCGAACGCCTTGTTTGTGTTTCCGAAGCTTTTACTCTCACCAGGTTAGCCGGGTCGTGGGGGATATCCAGCCCGCTGGCCAGGCCCTGCGCAAAAAGATCGCTTTGATTATGTCCTCTTCGTTTCAGCTTCTGCGCATGTAACGGAACAGGAACGATCACCTGGCTTGAAGAAAATATTTCGCTCTCTCTTAACTCCGCGCCATAAAATTTTCCGATCGTGATGCCGATCTCTTTCCGGCCCCGGTATTTTAGCTGGTGAACCAGCTTTTGCACACTGCCGCCCTTGCTGAAACTATAATAGGAGCCGGCAGCCCGCACAGGCACTCGTCCCCAGAAAAGTTTCACTACGGGATTGATGGGTTGCAGGTGGTAGTTCGTTTTGGGCAAACGGTAATGACACAGCGTGCAAATGCAATCTTCGTGGCTGTTCAGCGAGCGCCCGCAGGCCGTGCACACGCGAGGGAATACGAGCGAAACAAAATCGGTGAAAAAGTTGCCTTTTACCTGTGAAAGGCTGCGCTGTTGCGTACCGGTGGCTTTTAACATTTTTTCGGTTTTGCAGTGTTGATAAGTCGGTTTGAGCCGGGAAACATCCGCTCAAAAGTGACTATCTTTGTAAGCGTTCTTGTTTTCATGGCACTAAAGTGAGGTTGGAAAAGGCCCGGTCAAAACGGGATCCCGGACTCATACATCGTGATTTCACGGATTATTAAGAGCGGGAGGCCGTAAGGCCCGGGAGGGAAGCCTGGGATTTGCGGTTTCTGCAAACGGGGAACGTGGCATTACGGATTAATGATAGAAAAGGGGCTATGAAACACGGAATTTTTCCAGTGAATTTTTTCGATGAACCAGCATAAATCACGCGCATATCCGTCTATAAATAACTGAGCACAATGACCACTCCGGGGCAATTACCCAGCGACAAGGACGAAAAAAGAAAACTTCATTTCTTTTACCTGAGCATCATCAGCGTACTGGTGATCGTATGCGGGTTGCTTACCTGGCAATTCTTCGATCAGAAGACCCGCATCGAGACCATAGAAAAAGAGCGTATCGTTTATGTAGAGAAAAGCAATAGCCTTCAAACGGAACTTTCGCAGTTGAAAACAGATTACGAAGGTTTGCAGACCAGCGACAAAAAGATGCGCGAGGAGCTGGATGAAAAGATAAAGGAGATCGAAGAGATGCAGGTGGAAGCGGAGAAGCATAAAGGAGATGCGTATACCATTTATAAATTGGAAAAAGAAGCGGAAACACTTCGTAAAGTGATGAAGCATTTTGTGATGCAGCTCGATTCGCTGGGCAGGCTGAATAAAGTGATCGTGGCGCAAAAGGAAAAAGTGGAACAGGACCTGAATAAGGAACGTGATAAAAACGCTGACCTCAATAAGCAGAAGGACGAACTTACCAATACCGTGAACCTCGGCTCTATTTTAAAGGCTACGGGAATAAAAGTTTCGGGCGTTCATTATAAATCGGGTGGAAAAAAGGAACTGGCAACCACCAGCGCCAAACGCGTGGAGAAGATCAAGATCACCTTTACATTGGGCGAAAACCTTATTGCGAAAAAAGGAGACCGCACGGTTTATGTGCGCATCGTTACTCCTGACGGGAAAGAACTGAGTAAGTCAACTGACGAATCGAATACATTCAAGTACAATAACTCGAGGGGGTATTATGCGGCAAAGACAACGGTTACCTATAACAACGAGGAGACAAACGTTACATTGTATACGGCTAAATCCGACATTAAATTCGTGCCGGGTAAATATTTGATCGAGATCACAACGGATGATGTGGTGGTGGGTAACACCTCGCTCACGTTGGAATAGTGCGAAGGAGCTGCGGAGAAGGAAAATTTACGATAGAATTGTTTATGAATTTACAGGGGGAAAACCGTCCATTTAACGGGCCGGGCCTCTTGCGTGTGCGGTGGAATGAAGGGCTTGATTTTGTATCTTTAATCGAACAGATTTTTCATGGGAAAGAAATATGTGCTTTTGTTGAGCGTGCTTCTGCATGCACTGACCTTGCGCGTTTGCGCGCAGGATGGTTGGAGCTCCGTAAAAAAGAACGATTACCGAAAAGCGAAAGAGGAATTTTCAGCAGCACTGTCGAAGGACAGCACCGATGCAAGAGCGCTGGAAGGAATGATCTTTCTTTCGGAGATATCCGGTGATGAATATTCCTACTTCAAGTACATCAACACACTCATCAATAACCATTGGGATGAGAATACTTATCTCCTGTTCGGTAATGCGTACAAGGGGAAGTCGGCAAATGTAGCGGGGCAAAATGCGTTAAGCCTGCGCGCTAAGATCGATGCGCAGCTCGATATGGCCGACCGTGATTTTTTTCACCGCGATTTTGCTTCTGCGCAAAAAGTGTATGATAAACTGTTCGGGAATTATCAATGGACGTACATCGGCCCTTTCCGGAACCTGGAAGGCAGCGGGTATGAAAACATCTTTGATGTAGAAAGAGAAAAATACAATACTTCCAAAACATACCTGGACGATGACGGAAGCCAATGGGCCTGGGTGAACCCTCCACAACGCGACAACAGCCGCCCGGTAAGTTTCAGTGATTTTCTCTCCACGCGCGGAAGCTCGGCTTATTTTGCCAATCTTTTTGTTACTCTTCCCTCCGACCGTACCGTGCAATTGCGGCTTACGCGCAAGAAACCCGTGAAGATCTGGGTGGATGATGATCTTGTTTATGGCAACCGTGATAATACCACCCTGGAATGGGACAACGAGATCGTGCAGCTCGACCTGCAGCAAGGCACGCACCGTATACTCGTGAAGTTTGCCGATTACGATCCCAATGGCAAACCGGGCGGGATGTTCGACCTGGACCCGGATGAATTTTCGCTCGAGAACATGAGCAGCGGGTTCCAGCACCGCAGTAATGATGAGGATGGAGATTTCCAATTGCGCATCACGGATAAGGACGGCAACCTTATGAACGACATCAGCACTTCACCGAACGGCAGCTATTCTCCCCAAAAATATAAAACGGAAGTCTCGGGCTTTTTCGTGCTCGATCATTTAAAGCAGCTTATTGAAAAGGAGCCTTCGGATCTCTTCAACTATTTCGCCCTCGAAAAAGCATATGAGAAATATGGCATGACCGCACAGGGAGAGGAGGTCTTTGTTCGTTTCCTGCAAAAGAACCACGACCTGGTGCTGGCGAAATATCTCGCGTATAAGGCCTATTCGAAGAATAACAAAAAGGAAAAGGCTTACGAGGTGATGAGCGGCATCGATCAATCGCTAACCCCCATCTTCGAGATACTTTACCAGCACCTGCAGGAGATCGATCGCAATAACGATGCAGAAAAATATTTCACGGCCCTTAATGATCTTTCGGAGATCTCTCCTTCCAGCATGCGCGTGATCCATGCATATATCAGCTATTACGATCGCAAGGGGCTGGCGGACGAGAAAGAAAATTACATCCGCAAAGTGATAAAGAAATATCCTTCTTATGAAAATGAATTAAAGCCGGAGCTGAAGCAGGACCTTTCAGAAAAAAATAAAGAACAGAAAAGGAATTTTGAGCGCGAGCAAAAACAGTCGTACAGTAAAGACCTCAAACGCATCAAACGCGATGTGAAGGATTATTATTATGCCCGGGATTATTATGATCTCATCGATCATTACAAATCGAAAGGTGACATGCTCAACACACTTTCATTGTACGATGAGATGATCAGGACCAAGCCGTATTTTACCGGTTACCGTTTTGAGAAGGCGAAATACCTCAATGAGCAGGAGCGATATGACGGTTGTATCGATGAAATGAGGACCGCCCTGGATTTCCAGCCCTACAATGCCGATTACCTCGAGCTGATCGGTGATGCATTTTACGGGAGGAATGAGAAGGACAGCGCGCTGAAATATTACCAACAGGCCGCACTGCAATCATCGCGCGCCAGCATCGGGCTTAAAATAGAAAAGATAGAAGGTCCGAAACAGTATAAAAAACTTTTTTCCACCCCTTCTTTCAGTGATATCCTGGCTAAGGACGACTGGAAAGAAAAATACAAAGATGACGAATCAGTGGTGCTGATGTACGCCAAGGACCAGGTGATCACCCCCGATAATCAAACGGAGATCTACCAGAAAATGATGGTGAAGATCCTAAGCGATGCAGGAACTAAAAAATGGATCGAGTATGATTTTAGCTTCATGGGTAACCTGAAAAGCGCCCGCATCATCAAAAAGAACGGGGCGGAGGTGATCCCGGATGGAAGAGGGGGCTACAAGGTTTTCAAAAACCTGGAGGCGGGCGATATCATTGAACTCGAGGGGACGAGTACTTATTCCATTGCGCTCAACGCCATCACCAATGAGTATTACAACCGCACGTACATGAATTTTGATGCGCCAGTGTATTATGAAAAGTACGAAGTGGCCGTTCCCGAAGGCAGGTACCTCGGCTACATGCATCACAAGCTCGAAGATAATTTGAAAAGGTCGAATCAAAAAGGTTTTGACCTCTACGATTGGGAGTACAATAATGTTCCCGGTCTTGCATTTGAAGATGCAGCTGTTGATAAAATGGATAAGTGGGCCTGCATCATGATCAGCACCATGCCCGATTGGAGCCGTATCGTGAAATGGTACGGGAATAAAACGTACCGCAAGCTCGAAGCGGGTTATGAAGTGAAAGACATTCTCGATTCCATCATTAAACCGGGAATGACGCAGCAGCAAAAGGTGGAGACGATCTACAATTATCTCACGAGGGAAATAAAGTATTCTTACGTTACATTTTTGCAATCGGGTTATGTGCCCAAGGATCCCGGTCAAACATTATGCTCACGACTGGGCGATTGTAAAGATGTGGCTACGCTCATGGTCACCATGCTGAGGCAGGTGGGCGTGGAATCGTATTATGTTTTGGTGAAGACCAACGATTATTTCCACCAGGAGGTTTTGCCTTCGCTTTATTTCAATCACGCTATTGCCGGGTATTATATTGACGGGAAGCTGCATTTCCTGGATATGACAACGGATTTTTATCCGTACTACATTTTGCCTACCATGGATGCCAATGCCTGGGCGCTGCTGATAAAGGACGGTGAAAAGAGTCTCATCCGTTTACCCAGTGATGATCTCGACAGTTCAAAAAATAAAACGGTGATCAGTGTGAATGCAAAACTGAATGCCGACCGTTCGGCTGATGTTACGGTGAATGCGGTGCATCCCGGTTCAACGGGAGGGAACATCCGCGAGTACCTCACCCAAAGCAACCGCGATGAACAAAAGAATTTCATTGTGAAACTCATGGGTAAAGGAGTGTTCGATAATTTAAACATTGTGGATTATAAATTCGAAAATCTCGAGGAGATCTCGGCACCCTTGCGTTCGAATTACAATATGAATGCTTATAACTATTGCGATCGCGTGGCGAGCATGCTGGTGTTCCGCGTGCCTTACATGACGCCTGTCAATACCAATGATGCCTTGCTCACGAAAAAGCGAGTGAATGAACTCGACCTCGAAGACGTGGTGGATGTGGAACCTTCACTGCAAAAAGTGGATATTACTTTTCCTGCCGGGTATGAATTGCTCGAGATGCCAAAGGACGTGAAGGTTGAAAGTAAGTATGGATCATACAGTGTGATCTTTAAGAGGACCAGGGAAGGTTTGCACGTTGAAAAATTCCAGTCGTTCAACGTGAGTGTGATCCCCGTTGAGGAATTTGAAGCCTTCAAAAAATATTACCAGGAAATACTGGATATCGATTCCTCGAAGATCGCGTTGAAGAAGAAAGGTTAATTCTTCTTAGTGCTTCTTGTGGCCTTAGGGTATTAGCGGTAAAAATTTACAGCACTATATCCGTCTCGATCGTCTTCGGCCCGAATGGGTTATCGAGGTGGTCGGTCACCGTCATTACTCCATTCACGTAAATGGAAAATGTGAACGACCCCGTCCCGGTTCCTCCGTCAAGCGTAAAAGTTACGTGATCCCCGTTGTGCTTTTCATACCCGGATGATGACCAGGAATCCGAAGTGATGGGGCCTTGCGTTTTGGTCACGTTATCTGCCGAGTAAGTAACGGTATAGGCCGGTTGAGCGCTGCTGGTCTCGCTTACTTTATAGCTGACCACCGCGGTGGGTTCTTCCTTTTTTTTGCAGGAGAATGCAAGTACAGCGAGTAGGAGTAGGAGTAGGAATTTTTGCTTCATGCGTAAAGTTTAGTGGGCTTGTCCTGAGTGTAGTTGAAGCTTGTCCTGAGCTTGCCGAAGGGGGGATGAAGCTTTGTTTTCTAACGCAAAAGTGCAGGAAAATGTTTCAACATCGCTCTAAAAACCCCCTTATTTTTTTAAATTAGCTTCCCTTTTGAATATCATTCGTTCCTGTTTGAGTTTCAATGGATTTTTGCGCCCGGGGTGGCAGCCGCACTGTAATTGATGTTATCGTGATCCCTAAAGAGACCATAGACAAGATTTTTGATGCCGCCCGCATAGAGGAGGTAGTGGGTGATTTTGTGAACCTAAAGAAGCGGGGAGTGAATCTTATCGGTCTTTGCCCTTTCCATAATGAAAAAACACCCTCGTTCAACGTGAACCCCGTGAGGGGAATATACAAGTGCTTCGGATGCGGGAAGGGAGGCAATGCGGTGAACTTCATCATGGAGCACGAACAGATGAATTACCCGGAAGCGCTGCGATATCTCGCTAATAAATATCATATCGAGATAGAGGAGAAGGAGCAAACGCCCGAAGAAAAGATCCAGCAGGATGCGCGCGAGAGCTTGTATGTTGTTTCTTCCTTCGCTCAAAAACATTTCACCGGAAACCTTTTCAATACGGATGAAGGCCGCTCCATAGGCTTGAGTTATTTCAGGGAGCGGGGCTTCCGCCAGGACATCATTGAGAAATTCCAGCTCGGCTATTGCCTCGACCAGTGGAGAGGTTTTTCGGATGCCGCCCTCGCTGCCGGCTACAAGCTGGAGTTCATGGAGAAGACCGGGCTCACCATTGTAAAACATGAAGAAGAAAATCCAGGCATTTCAGATAATCCCGGTGATAAATCCTCGCTCCCAGCTCCTGGCTCCAAACTGAAATTCTTCGATCGCTTTTCCGCCCGCGTGATGTTCCCGATCCATAATGTAACGGGGCGTGTGATAGGTTTTGGAGGAAGAACGCTCAAGACAGATAAAAAGGTCGCGAAATACGTTAACTCTCCCGAGAGTGATATTTACCACAAGAGTAAAGTGCTGTACGGTTTGTTCTTCGCAAAAAAGATGATCATTGCCGAGGACAATTGCTTTTTGGTGGAAGGTTATACGGATGTGATCAGCCTACACCAGTCGGGGATCGAAAATGTAGTGGCGAGCAGTGGTACTTCGCTTACTACGGAGCAGATCCGTTTGATCAAGCGGTACACCAATAACATTACAATTCTTTACGATGGTGATATGGCGGGGATCAAGGCCAGTTTCCGGGGAATAGACATGATCCTGGAGGAAGGCTTGAATGTGCGCGTACTTTTGTTCCCTGATAACGATGATCCCGATTCGTATTCCAAAAAAGTTTCATCGGAGGAGTTGAAAAAATTCATCAGGGAGAATTCAAAGGATTTTATTGCATTTAAAGCCGGTTTGCTTTACGAAGAGGCCAGGCATGATCCTATTAAACGTGCCGAGCTCATCAAGCAAATTGTGGAGAGCATAGCTCTTATTCCCGAGGCCATTCACCGCTCGGTATATATCCAGGAGTGCAGCCGCATCATGAATATGGATGAGCAAACCTTGCTCAACGAGCTGAACAAGATCCGCAGGAAAAATTTCAACGATAAACTGGGCAAAGGCCAGGAAGTTCCGGTGCAGGATAGCATGATCACCGAACCGGTGATACAGGAACGTCCTCAGCCGTCAGATATCACAGGCAGTGAATTCCAGGAGCGCGACCTGCTGCGCATTTTATTACAGCATGGCGAAAAGCATATTCGTTTTGATTCGGAAGATGAGGAAGGGCACAAAGTGGAGGTGGATGTGAGTGTGGCGGAATACATCATGCAGGAACTGGACCACGATCGTATTGACTTTGATGCCCCGCATTACAAGCGTTTGCTTGATTTTTTTTATGAGCATTACATCGTGCAGCAGCACACCGATCCTATCCCCAATAATTTTTTCCTCTCGCATGCGGAGGAGCTGGTAAGCAAAACGGCCATTGACATTCTTTCTTCACCTTACTCGCTTGCGGCCTGGGACAAGCATAAGATCCCTGTTACGCTCGAGGAGAATATGCTGAAGCGTTCGGTGCAAAGCGCGATCTACTCACTCAAAATGCGCAGGCTGGAGATGATGATCACGGAGAACCAGAAGCAGTTGAAGGAATGCACCAACGAGGAAGACGTACTCATTCTCATTACAGAGCAGCAGAGTTTACTGGAAGCCAAAAAAGCTTTCTCCGCTCAATTGGGCAGGGTGGTGATAAAATAAATTCTCCGTAATGCCATCCCCGGCCTGGCCGTAGGGCTCACCATGACAGGCATATTTTTATTTTAGAGTGCGAATGTGATTCACTCCACCACCTTAAACTCCACCCTCCTGTTCTGCGCGCGGTCTTCAGGCGTATCATTGGGCGTAATAGGTTTTGAACTGCCGTATCCTTTAAAACTCAAACGTTCACTCCAAATCCCCTTTGCAACAAGGTAATCGTGCACGGCCTTCGCGCGTGCCTCTGAAAGCCTGAGATTATCTTCTTCCTTTCCCACATTATCCGTATGCCCGCTGATCTCTATCTTCATCCCGGGATTTTCATTCAGAAGCTTCAATAGGGCTTCCAGTTCAGGAGCAGAGGCGGGGAGTAAGAATGATTTTCCGCTTTCAAAAAAAATATTTTTAAGCACTATCGTTTCTCCTTTTACCAGGTGGAAAGAATACGAAGTGTCTTTTACTTCGTTTTGCACGAGGGGTGGATTTGCACATGCGCATTCATTCCCACTTTGCGCTGCCAGCGAAACATCATCAATGAAATAGTAGCTGAAGCTGTTCTCTGCGTTGGCTTTGGGATTTATGCTGCGCAGGTCTTCGAAGGTAATATCCGGGTCGAATATACCTATGGTCAAAAATTTTTCACCTCCTGTTGCAATGAACTGCGCGGAAATATTCGTCCAGGTGTGGTCATCAAGCGTGCTGTCATTTCCAATAGTGTGAACGGTATCTTTAAGCGGCCAAATCACCTCGCTGTGATCGGCATTTAATTTTTGTTTGCTCAAAACAAATTGGAGATAATTGTAGGCGGCATACTGGTTCGAGTCGAGCGCCACGTACATGCTGAGGCAATATTTTTTTCCCGCTTCAAGCGGCTTTTCCAGTTTCACTTCAATGTACTCCTGGTAATATGCATTGCGTGTGGCTAAAACTATCTTCCTTCCATTCCTGTATTCCCAGCGTACTTTTTTTCTTCCGCTCGCAATCCCGGCATAGGCCTTCCCACTATGTGGTGCATGCTTTACCACAAGCGGAGGATTGCAGGTGCTGAAGAGATCGGTAGTGCCCATATTCGCTTCGAACCAGTATTTGCTATAGGAGAATTTTGAAACGTTCTTAGGACATTTATTGTATTCCTCAAAACCTCCGTTGGGCACAAGTTCTTGCGCTTGCAGAAGCGATGATATAAAAAGGAAAAAAATTAATTGGCGCATCAATGCCATTTATGACCGGGTAAGAGGAGAAAAGATACGAATAGAAAATAAATGGCGCATATCACCCCGCCCGGGCGCGGCCTAACTGCAAACTATAAACTTGAGACTAAAAACTACTTCACGTCTTTCACATTCAGCTGCAGGGTGGTCATCCCGTTGAAAACATTTTCTTCAATACAGTAGCAAACGGAAAAAGTTTTTTTGTTGCTCACCAGCGGAAACTTATCGGCCAGGCCGAAAGCGATGGCGGAATAATAATTTTTAGGATCGGAAGGAGAAACAAGATCAAGTTTCAAATGGTTGCTGCCCACCACGCGCGCATACCCGCGCTCCAGCACGCCCTCGCTCACGAACACAGGCGACATATTGCCGGGCCCGAATGGCGCGAACTGCTTGAGCACATTGAACATTTTCGGGTTGATGTCCTGTAAATTTATTTTCGAATCGATCTCCACCTCTGGCACCAGCATGTGTTCCTGTATGGTACTGCTTACCACCAGTTCGAATTTTTCAGTGAAGGCATCCAGGTTCTCAGGCTTCATGGAGAGTCCAGCGGCATATTTGTGCCCACCGAACTGTTCCAGCAACTCGCTGCAGGCGTTGATGGCCTCGTACACATCAAAATCTTTTACCGAGCGGGCCGATCCGGAGATCATGCCGTTGCTTTGCGTTAAAACAATGGTAGGACGATAATATTTTTCAGTCAGGCGCGAAGCGACTATGCCTACCACGCCTTTGTGCCAGCCGGGGTGGAACACCACTGTGCTTTTTCGCTTCAACATCGCTTCATTGGTCGCGATCATTTCCAGGGCCTGGATGGTAATGGTAGTATCGAGGTCCCTCCTATCGAGGTTGTGTTTGTTGATGTCAATACTCGATTCCATTGCAAGGGTTGCATCGGCCGAGATGAGCAGCTCCACCGATTTTCTCCCGCTGTCGATACGGCCGGCTGCATTGATGCGCGGACCGATGATGAACACAAGATCGGTTATCGTTAATTCTTTTTTAATGTTGTTGAGCTCCAGCAGGGTCTTCAGACCTTGCCGCGGAGAAGTGTTGATCTGCTTTAGGCCGTAAAAGGCCAGCACACGGTTCTCGCCTGTAATGGGAACAATATCGGCAGCAATGCTCACCACCACCAGGTCGAGGTATTGCTCCAGCTCTGCGCGCGGTATGTTATTTTTTTGCGCAAAGGCCTGTGCCAGTTTAAAACCCAGCGCGCAGCCCGGGAGCTCTTTATAAGGATAGTTGCAGCCCGGTCGTTTAGGATCGAGAACGGCAACTGCATTCGGGACCCGCTCGCCCGGGAGGTGGTGATCGCAAATAATGAAATCTATTCCCTTTGTTTTGGCGTATTCGATTTCATTCACCGATTTTATCCCGCAATCCAGCGCGATGATGAGTTTAAATCCTTTTTCGTGCGCGAAATCGATCCCTGTTTTTGAAATGCCGTAACCTTCCTTATAGCGATCGGGAATATAAAAACTTACTTTATCGTAGATCTTCGAGAGAAAAGTATACACAAGGGCCACTGCAGTGGTGCCATCCACATCGTAATCCCCGAATACCATGATGTGCTCGCCATTTTTTATCGCTTGTTCGATGCGCGCCACGGCCGCATCCATGTCCAGCATTAAAAAAGGATCGTGAAGATCATCGAGCGAAGGGCGGAAGAATTTTTTTGCTTCGTCAAAATTATTGATGCCGCGTTGCACCAGCAGGTTCGCCAGCAGCGGTGAAATATTGAGTTCGCCCGATAATTTATTTACCGCCCCCGCATCGCCCTGCGCTTTAATTGTCCATCTTTTTTCCATGCGGCAAATATATAGGCAAGCTTTTCGCTCAAAAAAATATTTTCAGTAAAAATTCGGCTTTGTTCAAAGATAAGTATTCTCTTGTCGATTGTAGTCATTTGTAATCGCTTGAAGCGAAGCGGCTATGCCCGTATAGCGGCAACTATATACGAGTTGGGACAAGAGCGGAAATACGAATAGCGAAGTGTGAATTTTGATTTTTTAGTGGACAGGCCGCGTGAGCGATTGATACGCTCTCAACCCTTATCGGGTAAGCACAGAGCGTTACGGATAGCCACAAAGACTTTCGGGAGAAAGTCTGTAAATCAAAGAACGGATTGCAAACTGACAGTTGTACCAATGATTCATTGGTTTCTATTGTCCACTTGAATCAT
>DATDFI010000660.1:0-5163 GCA_036522695.1 Bacteroidia bacterium
GGGCTTCACCCAGCAGGACATCGATAATTTTTTGCAGTCGCTGGAAGCGCAGGATGTTTTTTCGAGTTATGATGCCAGCAGCGTGGCCAGTGAGCTGGGCATGGCCGAATATCATTTCCACGATTACAACATGGCGTACAAGATGAACGATATGTACAAAAAGGTTAAACCCGGGGATTTGAAGCGCATCGCAGCCCTGTATTTTTCGGAGGACAAAATACAAGTGATAAACATCAAACCGGAGCAGTGATCCGTTCCTGCGTCCTGGAACCGATCTGCCACCTGAACCAAAATATTCGATCATGAAAAAATCATTCGCCATTTCAATTTTAAGTCTTTTGACCTGGAACGCATTTTCCCAAAGCATGTTCCCCCCTCTTGAAAAATACAAGCTCAGGAACGGGCTCGAAGTTTATTTCGTGGATTACGGAACGCTTCCGGTCACATCCGCGCACCTGTATGTGAACACCGGCCGTAAGAACGAAACACCCGGATGGCAGTCCATCGCTGAACTTACCAGCACGGCCCTTCAATTCGGGAATGAGAAGTTCACCCGCATCGAGCAGGACAATATGCTCAAACAAATGGGCACCAGCATCGGCACATCGGTGAACGATACATACACGGAGATCTCTTTCAACTTCCTCAATAAGGACATGGATAAGGGAATGGAGCTCTTCTCCTCGATGGTGCTCAAACCCAAATTCCCTAAAGAAGATATCTCCACCATGATCCAGCGCCAGCTCGATTACAACAACCCGAGGAAGATGGATATCTCTAACCTCGTGAATGTTTTCTCCGATTATTTTGTGTACGGCACCGCCAACCCGCTCGGCCGCTATTTTTATGCTGCACAACTTACGAAGATCAACCGCGATACCATCAGCGAGTTTTACAAATTCAATTACACTCCAAAAAATTCAAGGCTGGTGATAAGCGGAAAGACCGATAGGGAAAAAATGAAAAAGCTGGTGGCACAGTATTTTGAGAACTGGGAAGCCGCTTACGGTGAAGTGAATGGCGTATCGTATGATGTGTTGCCGATAAAAAAGAAGGAATATGCCTTCATCAATAAAAATCGCGCTGCACAAACCGCTTTGCAATGGAACAAAAAAGCTCCCGAGGCCGGATCAAAGGATCTTATTCCCTTCCAGCTCGTGAATTCTATTTTCAGTGATCGCCTGTTCAAGGAGATTCGCGAAAAGGACGGTTACACGTACGGGATCAGCAGCGGTTTCAGCGTTTCAGATAACAATGGCATTTACCGTGTGAATACATTGGTGCGCTCCGAAGTCACTTATAACACCATCCAGGAATTCGATCGCGTGATCAAGGATTTTTTTGATAAGGGCATCACCGAGGAGGAATTAAAAACGGCAAAAGTTCGAATGAAAGGAAATATCATGGGTATGCAAAGTCCTGACCAGCTGGTGAACTTCATCAATCCCATTTTGTATCCCGATTATGAAAAACGAAAGCAGCTTTTGGACGAGATCGATAAACTTGACCTGGCCATGGTGAACAAGGTCTTAAAAAAATATTTCACTCCCGAATCCTATAAACTGGTGATTTCGGGCGATGAAACCACTTTGAACGAACAGTTGACAAAAATCCCCGGTTTGGTGAGATTCGACCCCAAGGCGATTGAAACAAATAACTGATTACAAGGTAATTACGAAATTTTCCTTGCCTTTTTTATAGAATTGTTTCATATTTGCGCCCATCAAAAACAACGTAAAATCAAGCAAATATGAGGAGTAAACACAAACAGTACCTTCCTTCAAGGAAAGCGTTCTAAGGTGTTTTACTTACAAAATACAAGGGCCTTTCCAAATTGGAGAGGCCTTTTTTGCTTCATAATTCGTTCAAATTCAAAACTATGAGCTTTAAAGTTGCAGTGGTAGGCGCCACCGGCCTGGTTGGAGGTAAAATGATACAGGTCCTCGAGGAGCGAAATTTCCCGATCTCCGAATTCATCCCTGTCGCTTCCGATCGTTCAATTGGAAAAGAAGTGCGCTTTCGCGGAAGAGGTTACCGCGTGGTAGGCATCACTTCGGCCATTGCAGCCAAACCGCATATCGCATTGTTCTCGGCCGGTTCCTCAACATCACTGGAGTGGGCGCCCAAATTCGCTGATATCGGGACCACGGTGATCGACAACTCATCGGCATGGCGCATGCACGATGATAAAAAACTGGTGGTACCCGAGGTGAATGCGGGTGTGATCAAGAAAAAGGATAAGATCATCGCCAACCCCAATTGCTCCACCATTCAAATGGTGATGGTGCTGGCGCCCCTGCACAAAAAATACAAGATCAAGCGCATCGTGGTTTCCACGTATCAATCGGTAACGGGCACGGGCATCCGCGCGGTGGAACAACTCATGAGCGAGCGCAAAGGCCTCAAGGATTTCCCCATGGCGTATCCCTACCCCATCGACCTGAACGTGATCCCGCACATAGACTCTTTTCTCGAGAACGGCTATACCAAGGAGGAAATGAAGATGGTGAACGAAACCCGGAAGATCCTGAATGACGAAAAAATAAAAGTGACCGCCACCTGTGTGCGCATCCCGGTTGTGGGAGGCCATTCCGAGAGCGTTAACGTGCAGTTCGAGAACGATCCAAACATTGATGATGTGCGCAAGATCCTCAATAACACCAAAGGCGTAAAGGTGGTGGATGAGCCTCGTGCCAACAAATATCCCATGCCGCTCGATTCACACGAGCGCGATGAAGTGCTGGTGGGCCGCATACGTAAAGATGAAAGCCAGGGCAAAACACTTAACCTCTGGATCGTGGCGGATAACCTCCGCAAAGGAGCGGCCACCAATGCCGTGCAGATCGCTGAATTTTTGAGAGAGAAGAAACTGCTCTGATAATATTACCTGACAGGAGAAAGGCCTCGTGACGTGAATAACGGGGCTTTTTGTTTACTGAAGGTTCCCTTCGGGCTTGATCTCCGTAGAAGGATTTTCGTTAACGGGAGGAATGCTTTCCGTAGAAGATGTTGTTAACGTTGAAGTGGTATTATCGCCTGCAACATTTTCTTCTTGCTTTTTCTTCCCGAAAAATCTCTTCTGGAAAATAATGATCATGAAAACGCCAATGGTAATGGAACTGTCGGCTACATTGAACACCGGGCTGAAAAAGGTGAAAGCCTCTCCCCCCCATTTGGGGAACCACTGCGGAAAATGCCCTTCATATAACGGGAAGTAGAACATATCAACCACCTTCCCGTGCAGGAAGCCGGCATAACCATGTCCTGTAAATGCCTTTGCTATCTCCCCGCAGCCCTGGTTGGTAACCTCATCGCAACTGCTGTCGAATATCAAACCGTAAAAACAACTGTCGAGTATATTTCCCAGCGCACCGGCAAACACAAATGCAATGGCCGCGATCAAGCCTTTGTGCGCACCGCGTTTTATAAGTTCCCACAGGTACCAGCCTATGCCCGCCACCGCAAGTATGCGGAACAAACTCAAAAATAATTTTCCCCAGCCCCCGCGGAACAATTCCATGCCGAAGGCCATGCCGTTATTCTCCGTAAAATGAATGAAAGCTTTTGTGCCCTCAGCACCGAAAACAGGGACCTGCTCCTGCGAATAGAAGTGGGTCTTCACGTAAAACTTCACAGCCTGGTCAACACACAGTACCAGCAGAATGATGATAAGCGCTCTTCTCACGGATCGGTTGTCGGTTGCCGGTTGCTGGTTGTGGGTTTTGATCGGGTGACCAAGAACTAACAACCGACAACCAACAACAGCATTTTAGAATGATTGCTCCAATTTTGCATCGATATCGAGTGTAGCGTGCGGAACGCTGCGCAAACGCTCTTTGGAGATCAACCGGCCTGTGGCGCGGCAAATTCCATAGGTTTTATTCTCGATGCGGATGAGAGCATTTTTAAGGTTCTGGATGAACTTCTCCTGGCGGGCGGCCAGCTGGGCCGTCTCCTCTTTTGATAATACATCCGATCCGTCCTCCAGCAGTTTGAAGGTAGGTGAAGTATCATCGGTGCCATGATCGTCCTTATGCGAAAGGGTGCTCTTCAGCAATTCGTAGTCCTTTTGCGCCTCGGCCAGCTTTTCCAGGATCAGTTCTTTGAACTCCGCCAACTCCTCATCCGAATAGCGCGTGCGGTTATCGGCACCGATATGGGGTTTGGGTTGATTGGCATTTGCCTTACGGATATTCGGTTTGTAAGAGAATTCCTCGAAAAATTCATCGTTCGATCTGCTCTTCTGTGATTTCTTCTCGCTCATAGTGTCAATATCCTCCTCCTCGTTTCTTTTTTTAGATTGAACTTTCGCTGCCGGCTGTGTTTTTACCGGCTCCGCCTTTTTCACTTCGGGTTTTACATTCAAAGGTTTTTTCACTTCAGCAACCTGCTTTACCGGGGCTGCCTTTTTAACCGGGGCTTTGCTCACGGGCTTACTCGCTTTTTTAACCACCGCCTTCTTAACTGCTTTTTTAGGAGCTGCCTTTTTAGCCACCGTTTTTTTAGCGGGTTTCGCTGATTTCTTTTTAGCTACAGGTTTTTTAGCCGCCTTTTTAGGCGCAGCTTTTTTAGCCGGCTTGGAGGCTTTCTTAGCGGCCTTCTTAGCCGGTTTCGCAGGCTTCTTGCTTGCTTTCTTTGCTTTTTTTGCCATTGTAATCGTATATTATTAATTCAACTTTGTTACGGATATAAGGGTTTTGGTTTCCTCGTCCACCTCAATCGTTTCCGATTCGGCAGGGGCCAGGTCGTTGACCAGTTCCAGTGAAGATGCCAGGGTTTCAGAGCAAATATAATTTAAATTATTAGATACAGCCGCACGGATGGACTGCACGGATTTGATGCGGATATTGATCTTATCCGTCACGTCAAAATCCTTTTCTTTCCTGATGTTCTGGATGCGGTTCACCAGCTCGCGCGCTATACCCTCCTCGCGTAATTTGTCGGTGATGGTCACATCCAAAGCCACCGTCACCTGTCCTTCGTTCGCCACTTTCCAGCCCGGGATATCCACCGGTATGATCTCTACATCCTCACTTTCGAGTGTGTAAACATTCCCGTTCACGTTCACCTCGTATTTACCCGTACGCTCTATTGACGAAATGATCGCTTCCTTATTTTCTCCTGCGAAAGCCTGCACCGCCTTCATGTCCTTGCCCAGCTTTT
>DATDFI010000661.1:0-4292 GCA_036522695.1 Bacteroidia bacterium
ATGGTGCGGTTCATCGCCTCATCGCTGATGTTCGCAAACATTTTGAGTGTGCTTTCACTTTCGTATTTCCATTCTTTGGTAAAGTCTTCGATCTTTCTGTACATGGTCTTTGTTTTTTGGTTCACAAATATATAAATGGCAGCGTATTTCTGAAATTAATGGATATGGCTAAAAGCCGGGAGCCGGGCACTCCTAACTTTAACAAGCGATTTGCGTAGAAGAGCCATTAATCCCATCTTTACCATTCCTAAAAACAGGGCGTATGGATATTTCACTGCAGATCTTGCTCACCGTTATCCCGGTACTTTTTGTTTCAGCCACCACGTATTACCTTATCAAAGGTTTTTTCGAGAGTGAAGAGAAAAGGAGAAGGGCCGAAATGAGAATGGGTGTTCGCGAACTCATTACGCCCGTGCGCCTGCAGGCTTATGAGCGTGTAGTGCTTTTCCTGGAGCGTATTTCGCCAAACAGTTTAGTAATGCGTACGTTCAAAAACGGGATGAGCGGTAAGCTCATGCAGGCCGAACTCATTAAAGCCATCCGGAGCGAATACGAACATAACATGTCGCAGCAGGTATACATGAGTAACCAGGCCTGGGAGGTGGTGAAAACCGCAAAGGAAGAAACGGTAAAACTCATCAACATTGCGAGTACAAAAGTTCCCGATACCGCCAGTGGGATGGACCTTGCCAACGCAGTGATCGAGATATCATCTCAAATTCCGAAGTTGCCCACCCAGGTGGCCATTGAAGCGGTGAAGAAGGAACTCTCGGAGCAATTTTAACCTCTCCCTGTTACTTTTATTTCCCGGGACGCCCCGGAACATTTTCAAGCTTCGGGTTTGACCGCATATGGTATCTTTTTTGGACCCATTACAGCAATGAATTTCCGAAAGATATCTTCCTGTATTTCATTCTTTTTGTTTCCCGCTTTTCTTTTCGCGCAAAGCGATTCGGTAATGGCAAAATTCCGGGAGGACTCCCTGCGCATTGTGAGTCCCAAGCCCGTGCGCCTGCAATTCAAATTCGATACGCGAAGCACTTTTGTTTTCGACAAGGCGGTGAATCTTTATGGGTACGATGCCGGGATACTGGTGAATGGGAAATTGAGGCTCACGCTCGGTTATTACCGCATGGATGAACAGTGGGATTACAGCAGTGAAGCAGGGCTCTCGCACCGCAAGGTGATGATGCGCATCGGCACGATCAATTCCGAGATGATCTATTTCCAGAAAAGGTTTTTATCCCTCGGGTTTCCGTTGGAGCCGGGAGTGGGTTATTACAACATCCGCTCCTCTCTTAATGCGAACGATTCAACACTGGAGCATCTCGAAGGCCTGGTCGTTTTCTCGGATTTCGGTCTTGCTTTAACCTTCACGCCTATACGCTGGTTCGGTCTCAAGGGAATGGTAGGTTACCGGAAGGCAATTCTATCGAGTGAAAAGCGCTTCGATTTCAACGGTATTTTTTCTTCCATCGCCCTCAACATCGATATGCAGGAAGCCATAAAGGATATCAAGCTCTATCGTCTCGAGAAAAAATACCATCCGCATCACTTCAAGCGGCTGCAGACCTTCGCGGATATCCTGGTGAGATGATCTCACTCGGTGCCGCAAAGAGAGCCTCAAAGTGCGGCACGTGTATTTTCGTACATTCGTGCTTTCCGAATTGATATGGAGGAAGAAAGAAAATCCCGGTTCGAGACCGATTCAGGCATAGAGATCAAACGAACGTATCCTGCCAGGGAAATTCCCTATGAATATCCGGGTGAATTCCCTTTCACGCGCGGGGTGCAGAATACCATGTACCGCAGTAAACTGTGGACCATGCGGCAGTATGCCGGTTTTTCCACGGCCGAAGAATCCAACAAGCGATACAAATATTTATTGCAGAACGGAACGACCGGTCTTTCGGTGGCATTCGATCTTCCCACACAAATAGGTTACGATTCCGATCACGCTTTTGCTGAAGGAGAAGTGGGTAAATCAGGCGTGGCCATCGATTCACTGCGCGATATTGAAATATTATTTGACGGGATAAAGCTGGAAGAGATCTCCACTTCCATGACCATCAATTCCACGGCATCTATCCTGCTCGCCATGTACATCGCCCTGGCAAAAAAACAGGGGGCCGACATCAAAAAGATTTCCGGTACCATTCAAAATGATCTGCTGAAGGAGTACGCGGCACGCGGCACCTACATTTACCCGCCCAAGCCGAGCATGCGCATCATCACCGATATTTTTGAGTATTGCACCAGGGAAGTCCCCAAGTGGAACACCATTTCCATCAGCGGTTATCATATCCGGGAAGCGGGGTCAACCGCAGTGCAGGAGCTGGCTTTCACGCTTTCGAACGGTAAAGCTTATTTGAAGGCTGCGATCGAAAAAGGGCTGGATATAAATTCATTCGCAAAGCGATTGTCTTTTTTCTTCAACGCGCATAATAATTTATTCGAAGAAGTGGCGAAGTTCCGCGCGGCAAGGCGCATGTGGGCCAAGATCACTAAAGAGCTTGGTGCCACCGATACCCGAGCGCAAATGCTGCGTTTCCATACGCAAACGGGGGGCAGCACACTCACCGCTCAGCAGCCGCTCAACAATATCTCCCGCGTTACCATACAGGCTTTGTCGGCCGTTTTAGGCGGCACGCAATCCCTGCACACCAATGGTTACGATGAAGCCATCGCACTTCCCACCGAGGAAGCAGCGCGCACCGCCCTGCGTACACAGCAGATCATTGCTTATGAAAGCGGGGTGGCCGATACGGTAGACCCCTTGGCCGGTTCCTGGTTCGTAGAAGCCCTCACCGATGAGATGGAGGCGAAGGCATGGGAATACATTCATCGCATCGATGCGATGGGTGGTGCGGTGGCGGCCATTGAGCAGGGATATATTCAAAAGGAAATAGCGGCATCTGCCTATACTTATCAAAGCAGCATCGAAAAAGGAGAAAAGATCATCGTGGGGGTGAATAAATTCCAGGTGAAGGAAAAACCGCTGGAGGATATTTTGATGATCGATGATTCGGTGCGCAACATGCAGGTGGAAAAGATAAAGCGCATCAAAGCCGAGCGCGACAACAACAAGGTGAAACAGCTGCTCAATAACATAGAAGAGTCGGCCCGCTCGGGCTCCAATCTCATGCCTCACATACTTTCCGCTTGTGAGAACTACGCAACATTAGGCGAGATCGCTGATGTGATGCGGAAAGTTTTCGGTGAGTACAAGGCCTGAGCGCCCTTGTCATTAATGACCAATCAACAATCTGGAAAATCCGGGGCACCGTTCGTGATCTTGCGATCGGAACTTTATTTTTTTATCTTAGCACATCTTTTCAAAACCGAGCCGATAGCATTTTATGAAAAGGAGTTATTTATCCGCAACTCTTGTTTTTTTATTGGTTCTTATCTCACAGGTGCGGTCGGCCAATATCAGTAGCAACGGAACGGGGGGAGGGAATTGGAACCTGACCACCACATGGTCGGGCGGGGTTGTGCCAGTTGCAGGCGATAACGTTAATATTGCCGCAGGCGACATTGTGAATCTCACCACCAACCAATCGTGCACCGACCTTACCGTAAGCGGAACTCTTGCTTTTACTACAAATACACGAACGCTCACTGCCTCCGGAAATCTTATTATGAACGGGACGGCTTCAATGACCGGCAATTCGTCAAGCCGTGTGTTTACCGTGGGTGGTATCTTCACTGTTTCGGCAGGTGCAACTTCCAGCATTGAAGGGATCGACCTTACCGTTTCCGGTGCAACAACACTAAATGGCCAACTTTCATTCTCAACAAGCACGGCCGGCACAAAGAATTTTAACGGGATGTTCACGATCGCTGCAAACGGGAACCTCAATTTTACCATTGGAGAGGTCATCTCGCTCAATGCAGGATTGACCATGAGTGGCGCATCGTCTTCCATCTCGGGAACAAGTACAGGTGTGATCAGCGATGCAACGACCTTTGATGTGCTGGCAGGAGCTGCATCCGATGTGGGCCGGTGTACGATCACGGTCACCGGTAACAGTACAATGAATGGCGCTTTGAATTTCAGCAATGCCACAGGAACAAAAACTTTTAATGGTAATGTGACGGTGGGCGGATCGGGCAGCATTACTTTTTCCGCAGCGGTCACCCTGGCGATGAATGGCAGCATGACCACCAACCCGGGCTCGGTAGTGGGTGGGGGAGGAGCAACCGGTACTGCTAACCTCGCGGGAAATCTTACCCTCGTTACAGGAGGAGCTTCATCGCTCGGTGGATTGAATTTCAATATCAGCGGGAAC
>DATDFI010000662.1:0-4707 GCA_036522695.1 Bacteroidia bacterium
TGATCGTAGTTGAAGTTGTGACGGTAGCTGATGGCCCGATCGGTGAAAAGAGATGCAAAGCATTTGCGTATGGCATCCATGAGCGAGGCAGGTCCGCGCACATTCAAAAAAGTTTCCTGCTGTCCAGCGAACGATGCGTCAGGGAGATCTTCGGCTGTTGCGGAAGAGCGAACGGCTACATCCGTTCCTTCCTGCCCGTATTCTTTCGAAAGTCCCTCGTAGGCAAGAATGATCTCAGCGCTCAGCTCCTTTGGGAAGCGGCCGTTCAGGATCAGTTGACGGACCTGCATGCCCGTTCTTCGTAAAGACTCGATGTTTTCGGGATCAAGGTTCTGCATGAGCCCGTGAATATTTTTTTCAAGGTCGTTGTAACGGATGAATTCATAATAAGCATTCACGGTCACTACGAAACCATTGGGGATTTTTATTCCCAAAGCGGATAAATTCTGTAGCATTTCACCAAGGGATGCGTTCTTTCCACCCACGAGGTTGATGTCATCGAGGTTCACTTTTTTCAGCGGAAGGGTGCAGTTCATCTTCATGTTCTTTCTTTTTCGATTTTTGGTTTTTAAAAATTCAGGACTTGCACTCAGCCATATTTTGTGCCATCCTTTTTTATGGTCTATCTTTAAGCTCTTAAAAATATTTTCTCATGCCGCGTATTTCCTCCTTCGAGCAATATCAAAGCGAATACAAGCGATCGGTCGAACACCCCGAAAAATTCTGGGACTCCATAGCGGAAGAATTCACATGGAGAAAGAAATGGGACAAAACGCTGGAATGGGATTTCGATGGGCCTGATGTGAAATGGTTCATCGGTGGCAAGCTTAACATCACGGAGAATTGCCTCGACCGGCATTTGGAAAAACGTGGAGAGCAGGTGGCGCTCATTTGGGAACCGAATGATCCGAAAGAAGAAGGAAGAAAGATCACGTATCGCGAATTACACAGCGAGGTTTGCCGGTTTGCGAATGTGTTGAAGCGCAATGGCGCTCAAAAGGGAGATCGTATCTGCATTTACATGCCCATGGTTCCCGAGCTCGCCATCGCGGTGCTGGCCTGCGCGCGCATCGGGGCCATTCATTCCGTTGTGTTCGGTGGATTTTCATTTAAATCTCTGGCCGATCGTATCCATGATGCAGATTGCACTATTGTTGTAACGGCTGATGGAGCATTCCGCGGTGCAAAGGATATCCCGCTCAAGAGCGTGGTGGACCAGGCCCTGGAAACCTGTCCTACCGTAAAAAAAGTGATCGTGCTGAAGCGCACGGGAACAAATGTGGAGATGAAAGAGGGCCGCGACACCTGGTGGTCGGATGAAATAAAACAGGTGATCAGTGCTTGTGATGCCGAGGCCATGGATGCGGAGGATATGTTGTTCATCCTTTATACTTCGGGCTCTACCGGTAAACCCAAAGGTGTTGTGCATACCTGCGGAGGGTACATGGTGTATACCCAATACACGTTCGAAAATGTTTTTCAATACAACGAAGGAGATATTTACTGGTGCACGGCCGATGTGGGCTGGATCACGGGGCACTCTTATTTAGTGTACGGACCTTTGCTGGCAGGCGCTACTACGGTAATGTTCGAAGGCATTCCCACCTTCCCGGATGCAGGCCGTTTCTGGCAGGTGATAGATAAATACAAGGTGAATATTTTTTACACTGCACCTACGGCTATCCGCTCGCTCGAGGCGAATGGCTTGGGTTTCGTGAAGCCATACAAACTTACTTCCCTGCGCGTGCTCGGCACGGTGGGCGAGCCCATCAACGAGCAGGCCTGGAATTGGTACGATGAAAATATAGGGAAGAAAAAATGTCCCATTGTTGACACCTGGTGGCAAACGGAAACGGGCGGTATCATGATCTCGCCTTTGGCGGGATTGACGAAAACCAAACCGGGATTTGCTACCCTGCCTTTGCCCGGTGTGCAGCCCGCGCTGCTTGATGAAACGGGAAAGGAACTGCAGGGAAACGGTGTAGAAGGAAGATTATGCATGAAGTTTCCCTGGCCGGGGATCATCCGTACCACGTATAAAAATCACGAGCGGTGCCGCGAAGCTTATTTCTCCACCTTCAAAGGATATTATTTTACAGGTGACGGATGCAGGCGCGATGAGGACGGGTATTACCGCATCACCGGCCGCGTAGATGATGTGATAAAAGTTTCGGGTCACCTGCTGGGGACAGCCGAGATCGAGAACGCGATCAACCTTCATCCCAACATCATTGAAAGCGCGGTGGTGGGATTTCCGCACGACATCAAAGGCTGGGGCATTTATGCGTTCGTGATCCCTGGAAAGGAAGTGGCCGATGAAAATGTTTTGAAAAAGGAGATCATCGAAACGGTGAACAAATACATGGGGCCGATCGCGAAGCCTGATAAAATTCAGATCGTAAAAGGATTGCCCAAAACCAGGAGCGGCAAGATCATGCGGAGGATATTGCGCAAGATCGCGGAGCATGACCTGGCCAACCTGGGCGACACTTCAACGCTGCTCGACCCTGGTGTGGTGGAAGATATCAAAGCCGGTGCGGTGAAATAGCGGCATTAAAAGTTAAAGGTTATTCATGTCGTACGAATAACCCTTGACCTTTAGCTTTTTAAAAGTTCTCTAATAACCCACCGCTCTGTACCAGCCCTGCAATAATGATGATAAATGAAATGAGAACGTTGACGCCCGCTGCGGTGAAGATGACTTTCATCGGCATGAGGCCGAGCACTAAACTTAGCGTGCTTATGGCAAGTGCCAGTGTGAGTGCGAATACCGGCCAACCCATGCTGAGCGCAAAGGCACCCGCAATTCCGTTCGGGATCATTGTGATCATGAGCAGCATGTACATCACACCGAAGCGGTTGTACTCCATGGTTTCCCAAAATGTGCTTGTCTTGCTTTCTTCCTTTGCAGCCGCGTGACTGTAACTGATGGTTGTTTCCATATTTTTTGTTTTTTGACCGGTATCGGTTTCTGCAGCAAAATTCGTTCGATGCGTCTTCATATAATATGAGTGCCCTCATGTATTTTCCTGATTCAGCTCAGCTTTTTTGGATTAATTTTAAGGCCTAATACCATACCCATGACCGCCACCCTTTTTCTCGAAATCTTCGAACGTGATATCAAAAAGCTGAAAGAAGAGATCAGCGCGTATAAAAATGAAGCGGACCTCTGGAAGCTGGAGAAAGGCATAGCAAATTCGGCCGGCACATTGGCGCTTCACCTTACCGGTAATCTTAACCACTTTATCGGTGCTGTCCTGGGAAAGAGCGGGTATGTGCGCGAGCGCGATAAAGAATTTTCGGAACGTAATGCCCCGCGTGAAAAGCTTATTGCTGGCATTGATAGCGCTGCAAAGGCGGTGCACGAGACCATGAGCAAATTACAGGATGCGGATCTTGCCGGGGATTTTCCCATCGAGTTCATGGGACAGCGTAAAACCATCCAGGTGCTCATTATCCTGGTTGCGCATTTGAATTATCACTTAGGGCAGATCAATTATCATCGCAGACTGCTGGCTTCATAATAATCGGCAAAATTTTGCGTTGTTGCTCCTGTTTTGCATCATCCCCCCGCTTAACAGTTATTAACAAACCAGTGTTTCACATTTTCTATCTTTAACAAAAATTAATTTTTGCGTGCCCGATTCACTCGTTATCATACCTACTTATAATGAGAAGGAGAACATCGAAAGGATGGTCCGTAAGGTATTTTCCCTTTCCGTTCCTTTCGATCTTCTTATCGTGGATGATGGCTCACCGGATGGGACTGCGGAGATCGTGCGCACGCTTCAAAGTGAATTTCCGGGACGTTTGCATTTGGAAGAGCGCAAGGGGAAGCTCGGTTTGGGTACAGCCTATATTCACGGTTTTCGCTGGGCGTTGGCGCGCAGTTATGAATATATCTTCGAGATGGATTGTGACTTTTCTCACAATCCCGATGACCTGTTGCGCCTGCGCGATGCCTGCCTTAAGGGTGCCGACCTGGCCATTGGTTCGAGGTATGTGCGTGGAGGCGACATTAAAAACTGGCCATTCAACCGCTGGCTCATGTCGTATTTCGCTTCCATTTATGTGCGCATGGTATTGTGGATAGGAATAAAAGATACAACAGCAGGGTTTAAATGTTACCGAAGGCGTGTGCTCGAAAGAATTCATTTTGATGATGTGCGTTTTGTGGGATACGCATTCCAGATCGAGATGAAATACCGCTCGCGAAGGGCCGGCTTTAAGATCGCGGAGGTCCCCATTATTTTTACGGACAGGGAATTGGGCGTTTCCAAGATGAGCGGTCGTATTTTCAAAGAAGGATTCCTCGGTGTGCTGCAAATGCGGTTTATGAAAATTTAGAGTGGTAATTTGAGACATCTTCAAATTCTTTTTTTTCCGCTGATCTGAATCATTTCTCCCGCCTCCTAATTAATCTTATTTTTACCGGCAATTTCAATTTTCATGAAAAGGACATTGGCCGGTTTGGCGTGCATGCTGCTCCTTGCTTCTTTCAGCACCGAAGGTGTTACTGAAAAGCATTTGAAGAACATCAGGCAACTCACCTTCGGAGGTGATAATGCGGAGGCCTATTTCAGTTTTGACGGGAAGAGTCTTTCTTTTCAATCCAATTACAAGTCCTGGGGGCTGAATTGCGACCAGGTCTTTATGATGAATATTAAAAAAGCTGCGGGTGATTCCACTTACAAACCGCCCATGATA
>DATDFI010000663.1:0-5054 GCA_036522695.1 Bacteroidia bacterium
TGCACCTCTTCATTTTATATGACAGGGCAGGATTGGCTTTACTATTTTGTTGCACCTACTACCGGCAATGTGCAGATATCGCTTGCCAATATGAATCCTCAACCCTGGGGTTCCATTTCGGTGTGGGATAATTGTCCTACCACCGGAAATTGCGTGGGTGCAGTGGCGAACTGGTCCACCACACTTTCGGTGATCGTTCCGGTTGTTGCAGGGCAAGGTTATTACATCATGATCGATTGCTGGCCTACGCCCAATTGTTTTTCCTATGATATTAATGTGGATTACATTCAGCCTCCCCAGCCACAGCCGAGCTGCACCAATATGGATTTTGAGACCGGCACTTACAATGGCTGGTACGGCACCCAGGGCACCATCACTGTCGGACAGGTGAACGCTCCCACTCCCCAGTACAATATGAGCTCGGTGGGCATCAGCTTTCCTCAAATGCGTTTGATGAATGGCGGGACAGACATGTGCGGTGGTTTCCCCTGCGTTTATCCCGGTGGCAACTGGTCGGTGCGCCTTGGCGATAGCACAGGTGTTGGCTCATACGGCTGCCAGCTGATACAACAATTTGCGGTGAGTGCATCTAATGCAAGCTTTACGTATCACTATGCAGTGGTGGTGGAAGATGCATCACACTTACCTAACGAACAACCTTTCTTCCGCATCGATATGTTTGATTCGAATATGGACACGATACAGTGCGCGAAGTACCTCGTGGTGGGCGGGCCTAACATTCCGGGCTTTTTTCAGTCCACCAATGTGAATTGTTTCCAAACCTATTTCAAACCCTGGACCACCGTTAACGTTGATCTTACCCCGTTCATCGGGCAAAATGTGACCATACAATTTACGGTTGGAGATTGCTGTTATGGCGGACATTTCGGGTATGCGTATGTTGATGCTTCCTGCAATCCTTACGTGATGCAAACTGCAGTGGATACTATTTGCATTGGACAAACCGCGCAATTGGTGGCGCCTGCCGGTGCGAATGCTTACTCATGGGTGCCGGGCGGACAAACCACGCAGGCCATCAACGTAACGCAAGCGGGAATTTATACGGTGTGGATGCAGTCGGTATCAAATCCCAATTGCATGTCGTCTATCAGTGATACCGTTTATGCATTTCCCACTCCTGTGGCTGGATTCAATTATGTGGCGGCCGGCAATTGCGGGGGCGATACCATCACTTTTACCAATACGAGTACGCTAAGCCAGGGAAATATGACGTATTCCTGGTCGTTTGGAGATAATACCTCATCTACCGTGCAGGATCCCGTGCATTACTATTCCAGTGCGGGAACTTTTGTCGTCACCCTGATCGTGTATGGGCCCAATGGGTGCAGCGACACGATACAACAAACGATTTCTCTCGGCTCGGGTGTACAGGCGGCCTTCTCCGTCAATTCCCCGGAATGCCTGGGAACGGTCACGCAGCTCAATGACCAGTCAACCGGCTCACCTACTGCATGGATCTGGGATTTCGGAGATGCAACTCCTTTATCCAACCAGCAAAATCCCACGCACACCTATGCGGCCCCGGGAACTTATAACGTCACGCTAATTGTTTCTACCGGTGCAAATTGCATCGATACCTTAACACAGCCCGTGGTGATCGCGCCCATTCCCGTTCCCATGTTCATGGCTCCAGATACCGATGGCTGCGTGGCGCTTTGCGTGAACTTCAGCGATCTTTCAACCGTTGCAAGTCCCGATAACATTGCAGCGTGGAGCTGGAATTTCGGTGATCCTAACTCGGGACCCGGAAATACATCCACTATCCAAAACCCGCAACACTGTTATAACACTGCCGGCACTTATGATGTTTCACTCACAGTAACCTCCAATAACGGGTGTTCTGCCACTTATGTGAATAATGCCTACATCATTGCCTATCCGTTGCCCACCGCTGATTTTACAATGGATCCCAACCCCACCAGCGTGCTCAACACCACGGTACAGATGACGGATATTTCGGCAGGAAATCCCATCACATGGACCTGGACCTATACGGATGGGCCTGCAGTAGATTATGTACAGAATCCCCAGCACACTTTTCCGAACGATAATACAGGCATACATTATTACGATGTAACACTGGTGATCACCGATGTGCACGGTTGCACATCCACCATTACGCGCACCGAAGAAGTGGATCCCGAATTCACCTTCTACGTTCCCAATTGCTTTACACCTAATGGTGACGGGACCAATGAATTGTTTTACACGTATGGTGTGGGAGTGAAAACATTCAAACTTTGGATATTCGATCGCTGGGGAAACAAGATCTGGTGGACCGAAGACATGAACCAGGGTTGGGACGGGCGTGTAATGGGTAAGTCTGAAATTGTGCAGGAGGATGTATATGTGTGGAAGGTCATACTAACGGATGTGTTTGATAAGAAACACCAGTATGTGGGGCACGTAAGCGTTATAAAATAAACTGGAAAAGGACTTTTCAGAAGATATGCCGGCTTATTCCGGCATATTTTTTTTTCTCCTTTTCGGAAAGTTGAAGAGCACCGAGGTGAGCAGCGGCAAGAAGAAGATGGAAACGGTGATGATGGAAGTGTAAATGTCCGATTGGTGCGATTCGATATATGAACAGAAGTTCCCCCCCGCGCCCAGCTCGCAGGCAAATGAAAGCATGAGTTTTAAACCCAGCACTGCGATCACTACGAAGGCCGAATCCTCCAGGAAAGGAAAGCGTTCCATCACTCTTACGAAAGCCTGCGCTACAAAACGCATCGCCAAAATACCAATGAACACGCCAATAACGATCAGGTAAATATTGGGTGTGTACGCCACTGCTGCAAAAACATTGTCGATGGAAAAGGCCATGTCCATGATCTCAACCAGGATCACCGTTGACCAAAAAACCCCGATGCGCTTGCGTATACTTACATAAAATTTCCGGTCCTCTTTGCTGAGCGGATCATGGTCCTCTCCCTTATCTGCCTTCGCGCGAAAATAATCGAATGTGAGCCATAATAAATAAAGTCCGCCCGCGGCTTTAAGCCAGGATATCTTAACGAGGTACGCAGCGAATAGCAAAGCCAGCCCGCGAAAAGCATACGCACCGATGATCCCGTACTTCAAAGCCTTCGCACGCTGCTCTTTCGGCAGGTCCATCACCATCGTGGCCAGCACAGCCGCGTTATCAACCGACAAAAGACTTTCGATCAATACCAGGTTGAGAATGATGATGCCGGCCGCTTTGAGGTCAGGGCCCAGTAAATGATGCAATATGCCCGTGAATTCGCCCATGAATGATCGCGCAAAGCTACTCAAATCCGGTTGCTAAAAATTTTGACGCCTGCTTTTGTTGGTCTATCTTTATTTACTGAACTAAAACTTTGCTCATGCAAAACAACTACCGCAAACATTTCTCCGCCATTTTGTTCACTGCCGCTGCCATTACTGCGCAGGCCCAGTTCCCCAACATAAAACTTGACAGTAACCAGAGTTACGGGGAATGCTCCATCATCATCAATCCCAAAAATACCAACCAGGTGATAGGCGGCAGTAACCTCAATAACGTGTACCGCACCGGTGACGGTGGTGCAACGTGGAGCAAGCAAACGGTGAATGTTTCGGGAGATAACGGTGATCCTACGTGTGCGATCGATACGGCCGGTAATTTTTATTTTGCGCATTTGCATGGCGCGCAGGATGGGAACTCCTGCTATCGTTCAACGGATGGAGGGCAAACCTGGAATTTCAGGAGCAATTTCGGGGTCACTATGGGTTATGATGATGATAAAGAATGGTTGCTGGTGGACTGGGCGTCCAATTCTCCTTATAAAAACACCATGTACTCCACCTGGGCCGAATTCGATAATTACAGCAGCAGTTCCCCTACCGACAGCAGCCGCATCTTACTTAGTAAATCTACCGATGACGGACTTACCTGGAGTTCGCCTGTGCGCGTGAGCAGGCAGGGAGGCAATTGCGGATTTTATGCTATCAAGGGATCCGTTCCTGCCGTAGGTCCAAATGGCGAACTGTATGTTATATGGTGCGGTACCACGGCCAGCGCCTCCAATAGTAATGTGTATTTCCAGAAATCCCTTGATGGAGGAAATACCTGGATGATGCAGGATAAAATAATAGATGTGCAGGTGCCTACCTGGTATTATACCATCCCGGGATTCGTTTACGGTACAGGATTTCCGGGCATCGATTGCGATGTGAGCGGGGGCCCGTATAACGGAAATATTTACGTGACCTGGTGTGACCAGCGCAACGGCTTGAATAATACGGATGTGTTCCTTGCGAAGTCATCGGATGGAGGAACGACCTGGAATACCATTCGTGTGAATAATGATGTGGGACAAACACATCAATCGCATCCCTGGGTGTGTGTTGACCAAACCACAGGTGTTGTTTACATGGTTTTTTACGACCGCAGGAATTATAATGATACCCGAACGGATGTTTACCTCGCCTGGAGCACCGATGGAGGGAACAGCTTCAGCCAGGTCAAGATCAACACGCTCACTGCGATCGACCCCAATGCATCAAGCCTGTGGACCGATTACATCGGCATCACCGCTCACAATAATAAGATCCACCCTATCTGGTCGGCCTCGCGCGTAAGCGATGGCGTGGAGGAATGGACCACCACTATTGACGGAACTCAACTGGTAGGAATGAAAGAGCAGCAGCAAAAGAACGAGGATGAATTGGTATTATACCAGAACTATCCCAATCCTTTCAGTATGTATTCGCAGTTCGATTTTTACATGAGCAAAGCCGCATCGGTGAATTTGAAAATTTATGATATCACAGGGCGGGAAGTAGCTTCACTGATTAGTGGAGAACAATTTGCTGCCGGAATGCATAATTTTTCGGTTACGAATGATGCAATAAAACTTCCTGCGGGAATTTATTATTGTGTACTTTCAACGCCTACCGCTAAGGATACACGCAAGTTCACCGTTACACAATAGACCATCAACAAATAAAAAAATGAAAAAATTATTCGTTACGATCTTGGCTTTTATCCCGGTAATGCTCTTCGCCCAGCAGGACCCCGCTTTCCAGCGCAT
>DATDFI010000664.1:0-5515 GCA_036522695.1 Bacteroidia bacterium
CAATGTTATGCGCATCGACCTCATGAAAAACGTTACATGGAAAAAGTTTCATCTTGACAATATGGTTGTTTACCAAAAAACCGATCACGAAGATGTGTTGCGTTTGCCTGAATTTATTTTGCGTCATTCGATCTATTTTACCGGCCAATGGTTCAGAAAGGCGATGGAAGTGAATTATGGTGCGGATGTTTTTTATTTTTCCTCGTTTTTTGGGGATGCTTATATGCCGGCCAGCGGCATGTATTACCTGCAGAATGAAAAGAAGATCGGGAATTATCCATTTGTCGATCTCTTTTTTAATTTCAAGATCAATAGGGCAAAGGTGTTCCTTAAAATGGAGCATGTTGCTGCCGGCTTTATCGGTAATCAATTTTATACCACCCCGCATTACCCCGGTAACGACCGGCAATTCCGCGTGGGAATAAGCTGGAAATTTTTTGATTAGAGAATTGGAATCCTGGATCTGTTCGTTTGTGTATCATTCATTATTTTAACGAACCCATGAATGCTTGCATTCACTGCGCCCGATGCACGGATGGAATTGAAAAACGCGTACATGGGACTGCAAGTCCGGGAGGGGTGCGCTTGCCGAAACGGTTTTTAATGGAACGGAAAACTTTGTTGCGTGTAAACTAATTGTGACCCTGTTCATGCGAAGAGCGTCACACTAAAATAGCCCCGATGGCCGAGTGCATATGCCGCGAGGCCGGTGCGATTGTGACGGAGCGGAGCAGGGACATATGCACCCCTGCCAGCGGGCACGTGAGATGAACGAATGAAAAAGGCCGGTGCTCCTAAAAAAGTCATTTCAAATTTTTGACCGGATACCTCGCTCCGTTCAGAATGGCGATCTCGTAATGATGGATTGAAGATGATCCCCATGGTCGCCAAGCGGATACGCCTCTTTTCAAGAGGGGGCAAATCAAGTTTTGTATTCTTCTTTATCGCTGCAGGACCTTCGGCACATATGCCTTCGCACATCTCGTCAAGGGTAACAGTTACGTCTTCTGTTTTTTCTTTTTCGCTGCCGGAAATAAGATGTTATTGAGGATCAGGCGATATCCCGGGGAGTTGGGATGAAGACTGAGATCGGTAGGCGGGTCTTCCACCTTGTGCTGGTAATCCTCGGGGTCGTGGCCCCCGTAAAAAGTCCAGGTGCCTTTGCCATATTCCCCGTGAATGTAACGCGCCTCATTTGCCGATTTGTTTTCGCCCATGATGAGCACATCCGGCTTGATGTATTTTTTATTGAAGGCAACTGTTTGCCCCCAGAAACCTTTGATCACCTGCTCGTGGTTTTGGCACAACATGGTGGGAATGGGGTCCCATTTAGCGGAGAATTCAAAAAGAGTGAAAAGATCGTTGGTTTGATTGAGCCCGTACTGGTTGCGCGTTTCGTAGGTATCGATATCAGAAAATTCGTACTCGGTGGGATTGGTCTTCAATTGGAAATTCTGGAATGCGAAGCACTTGCTGTAATCCAGCTTTTGATTCATGTTGGGATCAGCCCCATCACCGTCATAAATGTCGGCACAAATATCAATGCCTTCAGAAGCAAGCGCAATGTCGTACGAATCGGTAGCAGAACACATGGCGAATAAAAATCCCCCGCCTGCAGTGAAGTCACGTATCTTTTTTGCTACAGCCAACTTTAATTCCGAAACCTTATTGAAGCCCAGGGCATGTGCGCTGGCCTCGCTCTCCTGCTGTTCCTGCTGGTACCACGATGCCATGTGGTATTGCGCCCAGAAGCGGCCGTACTGGCCTGTAAAATCTTCGTGGTGCAAATGCAGCCAATCGTACTGCGCGAGTTTATCATTGATAATATCGGCATCGTAGATCACATCGTAAGGGATCTCGGCATAGGTAAGCACAAGCGTAACGGCATCGTCCCAGGGTTTTTTTGTTTTGGGCGAATAAACGGCAACTTTTGGAGGCTTCTCCAGCTTAACTGCATCCATGTTCACTTCAGGATCAGCAATCTCGGCCAAAATGGAAGTTGATTTTGCATCAGCGATCACTTCGTATGATACCCCGCGCACCACGCACTCGCTCTCGAACGACTTATCGTACTTGAACATAAAACTGCCTCCACGGTAATTGAGCAGCCATTGCACATCCACTTGTTTGGTGAGGATCCAGTACGCAATGCCATAAGCTTTGAGGTGATTTTTCTGCGTGTTGTCCATAGGAATGAGCACATAGGTAGCATTGGCGCTGGTGAAGCAAAGCAGCGCGATCATTCCTGTAAGAAATATTTTCCTGAACATGAAATTAAAGGTACGAAAATTTCATGCCTTTCATTCCGGGGTGCGTACGGGCTTAGCCAAAAAAGGTTAATTTTTTTTTGACTGGGGCGCGTCCCCGCAGGCGCCATGCAATTTAGGTCCCGGTCTTAACATTACTGCACGGCACTGCGGGGCCGGGCTTTCCGCTGCAAGTCCTCGGTCCACCTGCAGCGCACGGGCAGGTCCTTGTTGAGGACGACACCAGGAGGACCTGCGGGCTTTACGCTGCAATCCCTCGCGCAAAAAAAATGTCGGGCAAAATGCCCGACATCACTTCATGGTCACGTGCAGGTCAAAAAGGAGGCTCTTCTTCAATATCGTTACGGTTATCCCAATTTTTGGACTGGCGTGTAATGGTATTGGGCTGGTTCAGGAAATCCTCTTCCGGCTTGATCTCTGTTTTTTCTTTCGCAAAATTATTTCCTCCATCCAGGTCGGTGAACTTGGCCAGGTGATCAATAAAGCGAAGTTTCACGCTTCCTACGGGACCGTTACGGTGCTTGGCGATGATGATCTCGGCTACACCTTGCGTGGAGTTGCCTTCCTCATCTTCGGTAAGGTTATAGTATTCGGGACGATGAATGAACAGCACCATATCGGCATCCTGTTCAATGGCGCCCGATTCACGCAGGTCGGAGAGCTGTGGTTTTTTATCGCCACCGCGCGTTTCCACCGCACGGCTGAGCTGGGAAAGTGCAAGGATGGGGATGTTCAGTTCTTTGGCGATACTCTTGAGCGAGCGCGAAATGGTACTGATCTCCTGTTCGCGGTTGCCTTTACCATCTCCACCGGCATGCATAAGCTGCAGGTAATCCACCACGATCATAGAAATATCGTGTTGCTGCTTAAGCCTGCGTGCCTTGGCGCGCAATTCAAAAATGGTAAGCGCGGGTGTATCGTCAATGAATAAAGGCGCTTCGGATAAGCGGCCGATCTTGGCATTGAGCTGCTGGAATTCATAATCTTCGAGCTGGCCTTTTTTCAGTTTCTCGGCCGGCAATTCACTTTCGCTGGCGATCAATCGATTCACGAGTTGCAGTGATGACATCTCGAGGGAGAATACGGCAACGGGCTTTCCGAACTCAACAGCGGCATTACGCGCAATGGAAAGTACGAAAGCTGTTTTACCCATGGCTGGGCGTGCAGCTATGATCACGAGATCGGACCTCTGCCAGCCGGATGTTACCCTATCCAGGGCGGTAAAGCCGCTAGCCACGCCCGTCACACCTTCTTTCTGATCACGGGCCGCTTCAATTTCCTTGATGGCCTCCCCGATGAGGGTGTGCATCTTATCGTAATTCTTGCGGATGTTGCTTTCTACAATGGTGTAAAGGTTCTTCTCGGCCTTATCCAGCAGGTCGAACACATCGGAGGTGTCCTCGTAAGCATCCCTGATCGTTTCGGTGGAGATGCGTATGAGTTCACGTTGAATATATTTTTGTGCGATGATGCGTGCGTGGAATTCGGCATTGGCCGAGGAGGCCACGCGGTTGGTGAGCTGGGAGATATAATAAGCTCCGCCTACTATCTCGAGCTCGCCCGATTTTTTCAGGTCCTGCGTTACGGTGAGAATGTCGATGGGTTCGGAACGCTGGAAGATGCGCTGTATAGCTCCAAAAATACGGTTGTGCGCTTCTTTATAAAAACTTTTGGGTTGAAGAATATCAATAACGTTCGTCAATGCATCCTTATCCAGCATTAATGCGCCCAGCACCGCCTCTTCAAGATCTACCGCCTGAGGTGGCAGCTTACCTATCTCGAACAACTGCTGGCTTACTGTACCCAACTTCGCACGCTTCTGCGAAAAATCTGTCTTCTTGTCTCCAAGTTCAGCCATGCTTCAAAAAATAAAATTGATTTATTCAAAAGTACATATAAATGCCGGAAGAATTTTTGGCGTTATCAGCATTGTTCGACACGATCTTAACAGCTTCAATTTTTACTTTACGTAACGAAATGCTGCCGTAAAGGTTCGTAAGTGGCTGGTTTTGTTATGAACGTTATTGTGAACACATTTTTAAATCCGTATTTTTATATCGTGAAAAAAATAGTTTTCAACATCCTTGGTAGTTTGACCTTTATCACTACGGCATTTTTTTTCGCGTGCAAAAAAGATCATGGCGACACCACGCCTCCCGAGATACAGGTCACCAACCCCTATTACGGGCAAACCTTTATGGTGGGTGATACCATTCATGCCGATTTTTCCGTGAGCGATAACACAGCCATCAATTCTATTTCCGTGATGATCGCTGACTCCAACCTTGTAACGGTGATGTCGCCTGTAGGCGTTTTTCCCACAAGTAAAAATGCCAGTTACCATCTCGATTACCCGATCAGCGACCTGCATTTGAACGGGGGACTGCATTATTTTAAGGTGGTGGCATTTGACGGCTACAACAATGTGACAAAATACCAGCGCATTTACCTCACTGCACTTCCTAAGAAACGTCTCGCTTATTTTTTCGTGACCCATCCCACGGCCAATAGCGTCCAGGTATCCCGGCTCGACTCGGCTCTTAATCCTTCAGCATATTATTCCCTTAACGGGGACCTCGTTAATTCGGACATCAGCTCCTATACCCAACAGCTTTTCACTTGCGGAATGTATACGGGTCATATGAACGCCATTGCATTGGATGCGCCTGCGGTTGCATGGTACCTGCCGGTGATCAATAATTCCATCCCGTATTTTGAAAATGTTTATTCAGCTGGCAATACGGTTTACGTTTCCTGTTACCAGGGGAGCACCATAAAGGGCTATGATGGCAACGGAAACCAGCGCTTCATTGCAACGGTGGCCAATAATTACTATCCCATTCACACCTTTCGCCACGATATTTACCTGGTAACGGAAGCGAAGGACGTGAGCAGTTTAGCAAAAAAGATCATCCTTTATTATGCGGCCGGGGGAGCGAGCTTCCAGGAATGTATCATGAACCAGGATGTGGTCTCTTTTTTTACCAAGGACAGCGATAATATTTTTGTTTTCGGGAATAACGGGAACCAGGGCGTGGTCCAGATCTACCGGGTGAGCACCAACGGTTTCTGGAGCCCGCTCAATCTTGCGGCAGGTAAAATACTTTCGGTGGCGCAGGTGAGCAGTGATGTTTACCTTATTGCGCACAGCAACGGTACCATTTACAAATACCAGTATTCGAACAGCAGCATTGTTCCTTTCATACCGGGAGTTACCGCATCGCACATGGCATTCGATGATGTGAACC
>DATDFI010000665.1:0-3562 GCA_036522695.1 Bacteroidia bacterium
GCACCCGTAATAACCGGTGTGGGATTGGGATAAACACCAACCGTGAATGAATCTGTTTTATAGCAGCCGTTATATTGCACCGTGCAGTAATAAGTTCCTGCCGTTGCATTGTTGATGTTTTGGGTTGTGGCGCCCGTGCTCCAGAGGAAACTGCTGTAATTGTTATTGCTGCAATTGAGCTGCACACCGGTTCCTCCCGTACAGTAGAATGAATTGCCGGAGATCACAGGCGGTGGCGCGCTGAACGTATCGACCAGGATCACGATGCTCACGTTGGTGGTCATGGGCGGGGTGCCATTATCCGTTCCGGTGAAGGTGATGGTGTTGTATCCTACGTTAGCTCCATTCGCGATCAATTGCACGTGAATGTTGGCCGAATTACCGGATGTATTACTGATCATGTTCACCCCAAGCAAACCGGGAGCAGAGTAAGATGCTGTTGTGATCTGGGTAATTTCGGGAGATGCAAAATTGATATTGAAGTCGAGTGTATCGCCCTCGCAAACGGTCATGGTATCGCAAGCCGTAATGCCGCTGGGCACAGGAGGGATATTATTGGCGCAGGCATTGAACACCAGTGATTGATTATCGAGCCAGCTCACGCCTTCGTAATTGGGGCCGGAAGGATTTGGGCCGGAGTAAAAAGTTCCGGGCTGACCGAACCTTCCGAACTGAACATAATCGATACCGTTACCGAGATTGGCGCCTACGGTTGCAGGAATGGCCGAAGGATTTCCGCTGTTAAAACCATTGGAACCCGATGATGCGTCACCGGTGGTCCATTGCATATCACCATAACAGAACGAAACATTATTTCCATTGGGAACCATGGGGTCATTTCCATCGGTAATGATGAGTTGAAAAGTGTTCAACTTGTCATCATGCATGGCATAATAACCAACGCTGTCCCATTTAACAATGAGCGCGGTAGGAGTTAGTTTATAATACACCAGTCCGCTGTTGGGCGAACGCGTATCCACATCGGCCCAAAAAGGAGCCACCATCACGTACTGGTTGGAAGGAAATGCCGAGGAAGAAAATGAGCTGTAGGATTGTCCGAAAGAAATATTTCCGTTGTTGTTGATGTAGCAAACATTGAATTGCTGGCCATAAAAGCAAAAGTTGAAAGGCAGGTTAATGGCCGGTGATGATCCGTCATCATTCCGGTAATCGGGGCCGGTGGCGAATTGAAAAGGCACCACCTGGAAACTTCCGTCACGAGGAATGTTACAATTGCAGGAAGCGGAAGTGATGACCTGGTGATGATCTACTTTCCAGTTAGGCTGGGGCACATACCGAATGGTATCGTTCCGCATTTTGCCCGTAGGCCGAAGCTCCGGAGCGAGTCCCTGTCTTTTCATGAGCTCGTATTGCACCGGGTCGCTGGTGACAGGATTGCGCGACTGCGCAAAATTGAAGGCCGGTATTAAAAGCAGGAAATGGATCAGCCATGATCCTTTGAAAAAATCTTTATATGTTTTGCTTTTAAGCATGCTGGATCCCAAGTACTTATACTGGTTTTGTCCGCCTTCTGGACCGAACTACAAATTTAATCAATTTAATCCTATTTAAAAGACACTTTTTCAGGGTCTTGGGTTGCTCCTGAAGGACCATAAAATTTCACGTTTTTCAATTTTATCAACAGCCATTATTTTTCATAACCCGGCTGCGCATTCTTTTCTAATTTAGCTGCCCTCATTATTCTTTTTAAAACTTAAAACCTTAGATATGAAAATCACTGTAGTAGGTGCAGGCAATGTTGGAGCAACCTGTGCTGATGTTTGTGCTCACCGCGAACTGGCCAATGAAGTGGTGCTGGTTGATATCAAAGAGAATTTTGCAGAAGGCAAAGCCCTCGACATCTGGCAAACCGCCCCGATTAATCTTTATGATACACGTACTGTTGGTTCCACTAATGATTACAGCAAGACCGCTAATTCGGATGTGGTGGTGATCACTTCCGGGCTTCCGCGCAAACCGGGCATGAGCCGCGATGACCTGATCTCGACCAATGCCGGCATCGTAAAAACAGTGACTGAGAACATCATCAAACATTCTCCCAAGGCTATCATCATCGTGGTGAGTAACCCGCTGGATGTAATGACCTATTGCGCCTACCTTACTGCTAAAATTGATTCGAAGCGCGTGTTCGGCATGGCCGGGATCCTGGACACTGCACGTTACCGCGCATTCCTTGCCGAAGCATTGAATTGCTCCCCGAAAGATATACAGGCGGTGCTGATGGGCGGTCATGGCGATACCATGGTTCCGCTTCCGCGATACACAACCGTTGGCGGAATTCCCGTTACCGAACTCATTGCAAAGGACAAACTGGATGCCATCATCGAGCGTACGAAAAAAGGCGGTGGAGAGATCGTGAACCTGCTCGGCACATCGGCCTGGTATGCACCTGGCGCTGCAGCTGCTCAAATGGTGGAAGCCATCGTGCGTGACCAGAAACGCATCTTCCCTGTTTGCGCATTGCTCAATGGTGAGTATGGAATGAAAAATATTTACCTCGGTGTTCCGGTGAAGCTCGGCAAGAATGGTATTGAAGAGATCATCGAACTCAAACTGAATGCAGACGAGAAAAAATTACTCGATGCATCGGCCAAAGCGGTGAAAGAAGTGATGGATGTACTGGATAATATGAAGGTGGTGGCGTAACTCTTCGACTACGCTTCGGCAAGCTCAGTGCAGGCTGCCCGGGGTGACAAGTGCATACAAAAGGCCGTTCAATAAATTGAGCGGCCTTTTGTTTTGGAAAAACATTGTCGTATTCCTAAATAAAGATCATCAGATAAAAGGGTTTCTATTTAGGGTTTATACTTCAAGAAAGAAGATTCAAACATCATTCCTTTCCTTCTCTTGAGGTTTCTTATTGAAGAACAAAAAAGATCGTCAATACAATAATTGTACAAATGACACCCATCCATGCAGAGATCGAAATACCTTGCATGGGATGTGGCACCGTCCCATTTATCCCTTTCACCAGGGCTGAATTCGATATTGAGTAAATCTATCAGAAGCATTTTTTGCTAATTGAACATTTAGAATAACGATGAGATCTATTTTTCATTTCCTCATTCGTAAATTCATATGTCATCCCGAGCTTGGCGAGGGACGTTATTCGAACATCATCTCCTCATCACCGCCACGCTAAAAAATATCTCCTTGAAATATTCCCCGTGTTTCACCAGTGGGGCATGGTCGGGAAAGTCGAGTTGAAGAAAATTATTGAGGAATAACAAAGCGGTTTCAATACCGGGCATTACCAGCAGCTTGTCCGTTTTCATCACCCAGGAAAAAGTGTAATTCAATTTCAATTGAGGGATGTACCATTTATCCGGCACACCTTTATATACACTCACATCCGAATACCCGGGTCCGTTATTGAAAGAGCCGGAAAACTCCTTCCGCACCACCTCCCGCACATGAAACCCGGCCGACAATCCTAATGAATTCAAAACCGGCCGGTAATTCTTTCCCAAACCGAATTGATGCGTGATGCGAAATTGTCCCTGCACATAATCATCGCGCCAGGATTTGGTGCCGCTGCCCT